>NZ_JBSFJX010000381.1:0-4327 GCF_053598275.1 Streptomyces sp. NPDC001156
CGGCTCGCATCCGGTGGCCCAGTCCAGCCGGGTGGTCCCACTGGGGCCCAGGAGGTGGAGCAGCTGCACGTCCATGTCGGTGGGGTAGCGCAGGGTCGCGGCGAGCGTGACGGCCTGCCGGGCCTGAGCCTCGGCCAACGGGCCTGGCGCAGCATCGGAAGAGATTGTTCTCCTCGTCCTCGACGTGGGCGGCTACCTCCTCCATGAGCTGCTGCAGCAGCGGGCTCATCTCGGGATCGTCGGCGTTCGTCTTCTCCAGCTGCTTGAGAAGCTTCTCGATACGGCTGTGGTCCCGGAGCTCCTTGTCCGTGATCCGATCGCCGCCCTCGCGCCAGTTCCTCAGCCACCGGTCCAGGGTGCCGCGGCCAATGGTGATCTGTCGGCCGAACGGATCGGTGTGGGTCTTGGCCGCCAGCTCCCGCACCATCGCCCCGCGCTGGCGCGGGGACAACGCAGGGTCGGCCGCCTCGCGGATCAACTGGTAGCGGAACAACGCGATCTGGTGGGCCCGCTCGGCCCGTCGGCGTTCCTCCTCATCGACCAATGCCATACCTGTGGCCTCCAAAGACGGGTGCGAACACGTCAACCGCCAAGGCTGGCGTGCCGCACGCCCGCCTATCAGGGCCAACTCGTGTTGATCGACTACCGGTTTCTCGTCGGCGGCCAGCCCGGCGCCAGCAGCCATCCGTGGCAGGCCACCGCCGCAATCCGCCAGATCGGCGCGGTGGCCACGGCGAACCGGGAACGGGTCACGGTGGCGTAGCCGACCACCGCGGCGACTGCGTCCGCGACCGCCGACGCTGTGGGCGCCAGCAGCACCACCGACGGGTCATCGGCGAGTGCCACCAGCGAGGAGGTGAAGACCGCGGCGACCGGCACGGCCCGCCGGGAGAAGCACCGCAGCCAGCCCCGTACCGTCGAGGTGGGTCGGCGCAGGCGTTCCGCGATTCGTCGATGGCCCCATCCGCACGCGGCCAGCTCCAGCCCAGCCCCCACCACCTCCCAACATCCGCCCGCCTGACCAGGGCGAAGGCCGGGAGAAGAACATGCGTGACCGAGCAGGTCATGCAGCGGGTCCGGCACGGACGCACCTCCACCAACCCGGCTGGCCCGCGCAGCCGACGGCACCGCCCCCAGCCCCACCCGCGCAGGGCCCCACCGCACTTCGGGCAGGTCAACTCGCCTGCCGCAAGGCGCCGTTCGGCAGCCGCGGCATCCGCCTCTACCGTGGCCAAGAGCGCCTTCGAGCGCACCAGAACGGCCCTCCCGACATTGCTGCCAATCGAGGCGGGAGGGCCGTGTGCAACACAGATTCCGCGACCATGTCCGGCACCACACCGCGGGGGCATGCCGCCTTTGCGGCTATGCCGCTGCTGCCTGGGCGAACGCGTCGAGGAGACCCGGCCAGCCGCCCGGCGAATCGAACGCGGCGCGGACCTCGTCTTGGGCTTCGCCGAAGCGGTCCAGGTCACGGTGTTCGAGCTCCACTCGGGTGCGATCCGGCCCTTCGGAGACGAAGCGGATCTCCACCTCAGTGCTCAGCTGCGGATCGAAGCGCCAGGCGGCGTCGATCTGCCAGGCCAGCACCAGGAGGGTGGGCGGCTTCCACGTCAGCACCCGGCCCCACTCGCACTCGCTGCCGTCGGTGTCGATCTCGTACCAGCGGCCCCCTTCCCTGCCTTCGAGGACCGCCCGCTTCAGCTCCCCCTCGCCGATCTTGTGGCCGCGCGGCCACCAGCTGTCCATGCCCTGCGTGAAGACGGTGAACGCCTTCTCGATCGGCGCCTGGACGGTCACGCTCTTGCGGACGGATCCATCAGTCATGTTCGTGCTTTCCTTCGCTCTCGGCGGCCGCGGCGAACGCGGCCAGTGCCTGATCCCAAAACCGGTCGAGCCAGGCGCGCAAAGCACCCAGCCCGGCCGGGTTGAGCTGGTACACGCGTCGCGTGCCGACCGCTCGGTCCACGACCAGCCCGGCCTCCTTGAGCACCCTCAGGTGCTGGGAGACCGCGGGACGGCTCACGGGCAGGCCCTCAGCCAGCTGCCCCACTGCCTTGGGACCGTCGACGAGACGCTCGAAGATGGCCCGCCGGGTCGGGTCGGCCAGCGCGGACAAGGCACCCTCGTAAGTCACCACTTACGTAAGCTATGACTTACGGACAGCCGGGTCAAGCAGGACGACGAGACACAGCCACACGAGCGACCAAGCCCCGGCCGGGCGCCAGGCGCGGCCAACACCGCACAAGGAAGCGGGCCGAAGACCGCGAGCAAGCCGGACATGGTCACCGCGCCGCCCGGAACCCAAACATCGTCCAGACGCGGCTCGAGGTGGCGCACAGGGCACGGATGCCATCGAGCGCACGACAGGCGACCGAAAACTGGCTGCCGCCCCGTCTATGGGTTCGCGCCATCTGCTCGGTAGGCATGACGAACCCCCTGCATGGACTGAAGTCCATGCAGGGGGTGGGAGGGGCCATGGTTGCTGTCGGCGCAGGCAGCGAGCGCAGGCAGCGAGCCACGTCCGGAAGCGGAGGCCATTACCTGAGCTGAGCGATGACCCCGACAGAACAGCCACCTCTGGGTCAACCCCCGCCCCACCAGGATCACGCGGCCAGCTTTCGGCCGCACGTCGATCATGCGAGCCCGCCCCCACCCCATTCGAGTCGCGACGGGCCCTGCGTGGACGTGCGGCAGCCTGCGGGGGGACAGCAGGCCGCGCGGCGTCATGCCTAGCCTGATCCGGCAGCGCGACGACGGCGACCCGGAGTGGTCATACGGGTGGGCAAGCGCGACGACACCCTCCTGCGTGGCCCGCACCGAGCCGCGGCATGCACATGTGGCGCCTCCGCGCGAGGCTGGTGTCATGGCCGGACATCCTGTGATCGTGTCCCCGCCCGACAAGACAGGCGGTCGGCGTATCCAGATCGACGATCAGACCCTCGGCACCGCGCACAGCCTGCACGACTTGCGAGTGTTCCTGAACCGCGTCGGCATGGAGGACTGGGATGAGGTGTATGTGGCCGAGTCGCTCCTGATCGAGTGGCGCGGCGGAGGGCCGGAGGTGTGGTCGCCGAGACCGTGAGAGAAGGCCAGGCGCCTCGCCGCCTCTGCGGCCCGGGCAGCACGCACCGCTGGTACGGCGCCACCATCACCCAGGCCCTGGTGGGCCGCCGTGGCTACCGGCGTCACGGGGAAGGGCGAGCGCGGACCGCACGAGCAGCCGCTTCAGAGGGGCAGGGATTGCCCCGCCAGAGCGATCCGCAGGGCCGGAAGGAGCTGTGCCAGCGCGGCCCGGTGCTTCCCTCCCCGGCGCCCGGCGCCGAAGAGCCTCATGCCGCAGCCTTCGCCACGTCGACCGATTCGTAGATCGGGAACACGCTGTGCAGGCCGGTGAGGGTGAAGCGCCGGCAGAGGTGCCGGTTGGTGAGGACCAGGCGTACCTCCCCGCCGCGGTCGTGGAGGCGTCTACGGATGGCGACGAGCGCACCCAGGCCGGTGGAGTCCATGAAGCGCACGCCCAGCAGATCGATGATGATCCGCAGGCGGCCTTCCCTGATCCGGTCTACGACGTGTGCGCGGACCCGCCCCGCTGTGTACACGTCCGCTTCGCCGTGGATTTCCACGATGGTCCAGCTGTTCTCTTCGTGGTGACTAATGCCGAATTCGGGCTGCATGCCCGAACTAAACACTATGCCTTGGGGAGGGGTTGCGGTCCGCGCCCGCCGCACTTTCGTTCTGCATGCGCATGAACGACTGGCCAAAGCATCACCCGGCCGGTGCAGCTACAGCCCTGCCCCATGCGGGTACAGATCTCCACACCTCGGCTCGATCGCCCCCACGCAGGAGCCGAGGCTCCCCGCCCCTGCCTCCCATAGCGCCGGGAGGCAGGGATGCGCCGACCGTCAGGCCGTGGCGGCTCGACTCGCACGGGAACGAGCGACCAGTGCATCGCTCGAAAGGCTTGCCGCGCAGGAAGATCGCCCCTCCGCGCTCGCCTCCCGTGCAGCGTGAACCCGGGCGCCATGCGGTCGGCTCCCCCCGGCCCGCCTCGCCTCCCTCACACCAGCGAGGCGGGCCCACCTTCCGGGCCCGCCCAGCCGTCGGGACAAACCAGGCGCGGCCACACCTCGGGGCCACCGCCGTGCCACTCGATGAGGTCCGATTCGGCCACGTCCAGCTCGTCCCCACCCACCAGCCCGGCCAGCCCGGCATCTTGCAGGAACACCGTCAAGTCGTGCAGCGAGTACGCCGTGCCCAGGCACTCGCCATCCACGGTCACACGACGGCCGCCCGATCCGGATGGCGCCGCCACGATCACGCACACCAT
>NZ_JBSFJX010000382.1:0-4307 GCF_053598275.1 Streptomyces sp. NPDC001156
ACTCGGAGACGGGTACGCCGGGTTCGGCGAGCGGCACGGAGAAACGGACCGGTGGCAACACCGGCACCGCGCTCCGTGCCGACTCAACAGGCACCCCCCCCCGCTGTACGACCACTTTCGGCACATGCAAGGCATCCAGCTGCACGCGGCCCTGGTCTCCCGCACTGCCGCGGCGATGGCCGCGCAGGTCCGGCTCGACTTGATGCTCTTCCTCGTGGGCGGAGCAGCGGATGCGCGGCAGCGGCGCGCGTCGGCGCGACGGGCTCGCCGAGCTCGTCCGGGTCCGCCAGCGGCTCGCCGGCGGACCGTTTGCCGGGGCCCGGCAGGCGGTCGTCCACCATCAGTTGGTACGGGACGCGCGGCACGGCAGGACCGCCGAGACCGCCGCCGGGTACATCCCGGTGCCTGGTTATGTCGTACCGGTGGTGGTGAAGCCCATCGCGTCCGTCCCGACCACCTGCCCGGGGTGCGGCTCGGCCGTCGCCGACATATCCCGGCCATTCTGCCCGGACTGCGGCGCACGCCTCGACCAGCCCCAGACCGACCAGACAGCACGCCCGGACGAGGCCGGCACATGACACGCGACGACCTCGCCACGATGCTCACCGAGCAGATGCCGGCATGCGGCCCCGCACCCGATGCGTCTCAAGGCGCCGACGTCCCCGGGTGGGGTTGATGGTGCGCCTTCATGGATAGATCGTCGCCTCTGGGCAACGTAGGCTGTGGCTGTGGGCCTGAATCTCACCCTGTACATGGCGGACTTCAAGCGGCTGCGTGCCCTGCCGGTGGAGCAGCGGATTCCGGCTCTTGAGGACGCGGTGATGCCGGGCGATGACTGGGATCTGGACGCGCTCGCCGCCCGCGGGTGGGTCTGGCCGCCGCAGGTGCCCGGCGACCCGTCGTGGTGCGCGGAGTACCGCTTCCTCAACACCACTGGCAGGTACAGGAACCACTCCGAGGTGGGCGACGGCTGGGACGACATGCGCCCGCACGTGGACCGGTCCCTGCGCGATGTGGTGGACGTCGTCCTGGATCACCTCATCTGGTACGAGAACTGGGACGACGGCCCCGGGTTGACCGGCGGTGGCCTCTTCCCGCCCGCCCCCGACGTCTACTGCGCGCGGGTGCTGATCGTGTGTCCGCCGTCGGCGTTTGCCGGCAAGTCCGCCGCCTGGCTGCTTGCACAGCCACGCCTTGAGGAGTTGCGGGAGCCGTTCCGCCTCGAATGCGAGGGCTGGGCCGGCCGCCCGGAGAGCTTCGACGCCTTCACCGCGCTGCTGCGCGAGTGGGGCGAGGTGATCGAGGAGACGGCGTATCGCGGCTGGGGCCTGGTGGGCCTGCCGGAGTAGAGCACTGCGCGCAGTCGGGCGAAGCACAGTGGTTGTCACCGATACGGTGCGCCACCTGTCACCAGCAGCACGCGAAGCAGAGTCGATGTCACCGCCTCTGCGCCCCGCAGCCGGATGCTGGTTGGGCGGATCACAGGGGTGGACTGCCCCGGCGCAGTGACCGTCACAGGGCTCCGGCGTCCCGGGCCGTCCAGACGCTCGGGTAGATCGGCCGGAAGCCGAGCTCCCGGCGGATGCGCTGGTTGGACATGATCCCGAACCACGGGTCGGGGTCCGTGAGCTCGTGGAGTCCGGCGGGCACCTCGACGCCGTTGAGCTGGTGCAGCTCGACCGTCGTGACGGGAGCGTCGTCGGCGATGTTGTAGATCCGGCCGGCGATACCCGGCGCGTACAGCAGACGTATCAGGCCCTGGGCGACGTCCGCGTGGTGGGCCATCTGCAGGCGCTGGTGCGGCGCCCAACGGGCGGCCCAATGCAAGGAGTTGGCGAGGTGCGGGTCGCCCTCGCCGTAGACGAAGGGGAGCCGCCCGATGCGTACGTCCAGGCTCTTAAGCGCGAGCAGTTCTCGCTCGGCCTCGGCCTTGGACTCGGGGTAGGCGCCCCACATCTCGCCGCCCGGCCGGCTCTCGTCCTCCTCGGTCAGCGGGCGGCCTCGTCCGACGCCGTACACATTGCCCGTGCTGACCTGCACGAACCGCTCCACGCCGGAGGCCTGCGCGGCGCGGCCCAGGGCCACCGCGGCGTCCCGGTTGACGGCCCAGGCCTCATCGTCGGGCACCCCGCGGAAGGAGGCGGCGACGTTCACGACGGCGTCCACGCCGGCGAGCGCCTTGCCGAGTGTCTCCTCGTCGCGCATGTCTCCTACGGCGACCTGGGCGCCCAGATCCGCGAAGCGCTCGCCGCGGGCCGCGTCCCGTACCAGGACTCGCACCTGCTCGCCCGGCTGCCGCTGGGCCAGCAGCCTCGGCACGAAGCGGCGTCCGACCTGTCCCGTCGTACCGGTCACCAAAGTCAGCATGATGTGCTCCTCACGCACTGTGTCGCCTGTCGTTGACGACCAGCCTCGGCGGATGCGGGGACGACCGGGAGAGACCTCTTCATCAGGGGATCGGGAGTCCCTGGATAAGCCGGCCGGCCTCCCGCACCCTGGAGAGGTGAACCGAGCCGAACTCGCCGACTTCCTGCGCCGCGCTCGCGCCCGCCTGGCCCCCTCCGACGTGGGTCTCACGGCCGGCGCCCGCCGCCGTACGCCGGGGCTGCGACGCGAGGAGGTGGCCCAGCTGGCCGGCATGTCCGTGGACTACTACACGCGGCTGGAACAGTCCCGGGGCCCGCGCCCGTCCCGCCAGATGCTCACCGCGCTGGCCCGCGCCCTGCGCCTGACGGAGGACGAACGCGACCACCTCTTCCACCTCACCGGTGAAGAGCCGCCGCGCCTGGAGGCGACCAGCACGCACGTGCGCCCGGGCCTGCTCCTGGTGCTGGACCGGCTGCACGACACCCCGGCGATGGTGGTGACCGACTGCGGCGAGGTCCTGGCCCAGAACGCGCTGTCGCGGGCGCTGAGCGGAGACGCTCTCGCCCGCCCGTCCCGAGGACGCAACATGATCCGCCGCTTCTTCCTGGACCCGGCGGCCCAGGAGCTGTTCCCGCCCGAGGACCGCCCGGAGCGCGCCCGCGAGCAGGTCGCCGGCCTGCGAGCGGTGGCCTCGGCCCGCCCCACGGACCCCGAACCCGCCTCCCTCGTCGCCGAACTACGCGCCGCAAGCAAGGAGTTCGCCCACCTCTGGGACGAACACGAGGTCGCCGTACGCCGTGCCGCCACGAAACGCTTCCGGCACCCTGCGATCGGCATCCTCGAACTCGACTGCGAGATCCTCGTCAACTCCGACCACAACCAGCAACTCGTCATCCACACGGCCCGCCCAGGCACAGAGTCGTACGAGCGCTTGCAGTTGCTGCGGGTGGTGGGCTTGCAGGACCTGACGCCGACAAGCTCCTGACCGCGTGCACACCTTCCAGGTTCGCTCCCTGCCCACCGCACATCGCCCACGATCCAGAACTCCGCGCCATTGGGAGTGGCTGGCCGAGTCCGCCGAGTACGGGGCATCGGCACGGCGTCTGATCGGGCGCGCGAGGGCGTCTTTGGACCTTCCATAAGCAACCCGCCGCAACCGGTCGGCGCCTTCGCGCAATCGGACGCAATCGGCGCACGGGCTCGTAAACGCGCTGCCAAACGTGCTGGCTATGACCCTACCGATGCGTTTGGCTGAGGCGTACGAGGCCGGGGACGCGTGGCTCGCCGACTGCTCCGCGCACCCGGACCTTGTACGCGAGGCCTGGACTCTGGAATCACTCGCCCCCATAGCCTCAGGACACTGCTGGCTGGCCGCTGAAGCCCGACTGGTCACCGCCATGCAGGCGCTGAACCGCATCCGCGACGAGCAGCGCGGCCCCGTGCTCGCCGATCCACAGGTGGGAAAAGCCTGGTGGCTGGTACCCATCCCCGCCGAAGCCGCGCTCGCGGACGTGCGGCAGGTGGCCGTGCAGCCTGCCAGCTCCGTCCTGCACTGCCCACCGACGGGCCGGCAGGCCTGCGGCCGCTTCTGGCTGTCCCGTCCCGACGGATCCGGACTGCTCACCGATCCCGCCGTCCTCGCCACCGCGTTCAGCCCCAGCAGACACCCACGCCCCACGGAGATTCCCTGCTGTCGAAGACGATGAGCCCACCCGTCGATCTGGCACTGCCGCCGCGTGGCCCGAGCCCGCACCGCGCTGCGGCGTGTGCGCCTCACTCGCCACACAGCGGGACGAGGCCGCAGCGGGCGGGGACTACTCGAAGGTCTCGGACTGCAACGTCGAAATCCGCGGGCACAAGGACCACCGCCCAAGACGGCGGTGAGCAGCCTCGGAAGGCAACCGGTACCGCAGCTCTCTCACCCGCGTCCCACCCCAGAA
>NZ_JBSFJX010000383.1:0-4304 GCF_053598275.1 Streptomyces sp. NPDC001156
CATCTCCGGTGGTGGCGTCTAAAGGTGACCGTGTGGAAGTAGGGTCAGGGACTGGGGCGGTGACGCGTGACGCTCCGTTTCCAGTCCCCGCCCGTACCGCTTCAGAATGGCTGCACGAGCTCTGACCAGCGACGATGTTCCGCCGGGCCTGTAGGGCACCGGGGGTGCATATGCTCGTGCGAAGGGGCTTCCCCGCCGAGTAGCCGAGGGGAGTCTCATCCCTCGGCCCTCACAGATCCGTACGTGACAATCTCTCGTCATACGGCTCTTGTCGTTCTGGTCACCAGACGCGGGGGCGTAGGTGGTCCAGGCCCAGTGCGCTGAGTCTTCTAGGCCTCCCCTCCGCCAGCCGTCGATCTCGCTCACTTACGTCAGTCAGCGTGGATGTCCGGCCGGACCTCCACGACGTAGGAGGCATCCGCGACGCCTTCGCCCTCCTCGTCCGCCCAGACGAGGATCCGCACGTGCATCACGTCGGCGTGGTTCCTCTTCCACTCGCGGACCAGGTCTGCGACGACGAGGGCGGCGACGTGCTGGGCGTCCTCGTACGGCTTCTCGGTGGCGATCGTGCCCTGCCACCGCTCAAGGCCGTTGTAGGGGCGCCAGCCCTCGGAGCCGTGCGGCTGCTCCACCCTGTACGCCCAGTCCTTCTCGGTGTCGTGTCCCTGGGCGGTGCAGCAGTCGTGACCGCCCCCACTGACCGCTCGGCAGACCTGGTTCGCGATGGACTGGCGGCGCTGCCGGTGGAGGCGGTCACCGATGCCGACGCGGTCCGTGAGGTCTTGCCTGTAGCCCGGGTACTTGGCCCCGCAGCACTGTCCTACGCGTCCCCTGACGCATTCCGCTCGGCCTCACCAGGCGCCCTGGCTGTGCAGCAACTTCCCAGTGACCACCCTGATCTGCGAGGTCTGGAGGAGGCCGCGGGTGAGGACGATGCCGGGGAGGCCGGTCTCAGGGGAATCACTTCGCCAGCCTTCGTGGTTCGCGCGGGTGGTGGGGTGATCGCAGCTGCTGGATATCAATCCTGGCCGGGTGGGATCGCCCATGTCTGTGTTTTGACCGATCCTGCCTGGCGGGCACGAGGTCTCGCTCAAGTGACAGCGTCGGCAACTGTGGCGCACGCGTTCGCCGCGGGACTACTGCCGCAGTGGCGTGCTCGGCCACTCGCGTCTCGGCGAGTTGCGTCCGCTTTGGGATTTCAGGAATGGGGTGCCCAGCTCAGTATCAAGCTCACCTAGACGGGACCGGCCCTTCGCAAGGATCACGTTTGCACTCTGAGCTTGGGAAGCTCAGCTGCTCCAGGGCCTTGCTGCCAGGTTGACCTGCGGTGGAAGGGTGTTGACACCTCGTGGGCAGGCTCGCTGATTCCCCGCTGTTCCCCCTGGTTCCCCGTACGACCTGGCACGCGTCTGGCACGACCTCTTGCCGTTGATGACCACCTACGGTGGCGGTGGTTGCTGTACTCCGCTGCTGTACTTCAACCCCACCGCACCCGTGGGCAACCCGGTATCAAGCCTACGATTGACGTGGCCCGCGTCGGTTGGTGGCTGCTTCCCCCAGCACCGGCCCGCTGTGGAGGGGACCAGCCCGTTCGAGCCGGGCCGGGTGGGGAAGTGACATCCGCATTAGGAGTTCGGGCCCTTCGTGCACTGGCGCACCGGCCAGGACCCTCAGTCCCGTCTAGGCTGCTGGACTCCACTCCTGTTCGCTGACGTTGATGTCAGCGATGGATGTCACTTGGCCGCGCGGATCAGACCTGAGTTCCAGCTCTTCCACGAGGTGGCGGCGGTTGGCGATTACGCGTCGGCGAAGGACGTAGACCAGCCGCCAGGTGGCGCCGGCCGCCTCGAAGAGAGGGAGCGAGGAAGGGAAGTTACCCCGTCGAGCGCCTGCGCGATGCGGCGGAAGCTGCCGACTCCCCGGGGCTGGTCGCGGTGCTCCGGCATCTGTAATGGCAGCAACCCGGTATCCACGGTCGGCCTCTGGCTGAGGTCGCGAGGACTGCATCGGTTCCTGTCTCCTGTGTGACATCCACAACCGAATGGAGATCTTGAGGTGGCGCGGGAACGGACATACGGTATGCGAAGACTGACCTCAACTGCCCATGACCAAGGGCTAGTTGGCCATCTCGCTGCAGGCGATCCATCGCTTCTCACACAAAACGGGGTTGACCTTGAAAGCTCTTCGTAAGTCCGCACTGCTCGCCGCAGCCGCCGCAACCTTGACCGCCGGAGCCGTCATCGGCCCGGCCGCGTCGGCCAGCGCGGCTGAACTCAAGCCCGCGAAGTCAGGCATGGCCGTCATCGACCTCAACTCATCCTTGCGGTCGGCGGATGGTGAGACTCACACCAAGGACGTCGGCGGTGGCTCCTGGACCTATGGCTGGGAACTGACGACCGGCGGAAAGAGCTGTTTCTCCCACTACTTCCATGGCTCGAAGATGCACCATGCGACAGCGAGAATAGCCAACGCCGAGAACAAGGCTTACGCCTTCGCCAAACATACGGCCAAGGCCAGCGCAACGGCAGGCGCCGCGTATACGTGCTATGCGTATTGGAGCGTCGACGAGTAAGTCTTACAGCCGCGCTGACACTCAGGGGGTCCGCGAAGCCACGCCCGTCTCGTGAGTGCCTGCGCTCACCACGAGCCTCACACTGGAGGCGAACCAGGCGACTTCGCGGACACTCCCAAGACCTGTCAACCCTTCGCCTCCGCATCCGCTTCGGGAGTGAGCGTAGGGAAGCTGCCGTGTCACTCGCCGCGCCGTCTGGCCGGCGAGCGACACGGTGAGTACCTCGGCTGTTCCGGCAAGGGAACCGTCGCACCACATCAGTAAGTCACTCAGCGCCTCACATCCCAGCTACCTCACCGGCTGGGTTGAGCGAGGAGCCGCCGTGAACCCACGACGACGGCGGTTGACTCGTGCAGAGGCCGGGTCTCAGACGCCTGGTCACCGAAAAGGACTCTGTGGAACGCCGTGTTCTCATCACGCTCCTTCATCTTGGCACCTGCGGCCGCGCTGGCAGCCGGTACGGCACTCGGAGTCCTCACCCGCCTTCTTGAGACGAACGCCTCCACGGGAGGCCGTGCCGTGTATCTCGTCCTGAACGAGGCATGGCCCTGGTCGGCCCTGGCCTTCTGTGTCGGCTTCGCCTGCGCATCCAGGGTCGCGTCCGCCGCCCTGGCTGCAGCGTCCCTGGCAGCGGCTGTCACTGCCTACTACGCGGTGCACTCGCACACCACCTGGGCCGGGCTTTTGTCGGCCACGGTCGCATGGGGTGCAGTCGCTCTGGTAGCCGGTCCCATTCTGGGGCTGGCGGGGAACCTGGCACGCAAGCGTGGACTGCGCGGTCTCCCCTTTCGGCTGATGATCCCGCTGCTGGCTGTCGTGGAGACGTCGGCGCGGCTGCGAGCCGAGGTCTCAGTGCA
The DNA here is from genome assembly GCF_053598275.1 of Streptomyces sp. NPDC001156. Classification (NCBI taxonomy): domain Bacteria; kingdom Bacillati; phylum Actinomycetota; class Actinomycetes; order Kitasatosporales; family Streptomycetaceae; genus Streptomyces; species Streptomyces sp. NPDC001156. The sequence continues at coordinate 3,430 of NZ_JBSFJX010000383.1, forward strand.
AGGGCCAGTAGGTGAGACAGCATGGACCATTACCCGCCTTGCAGCGGTAGCTGCCTGTCTCGCCCTGGCCGCACACACGGTGCTGATCAACCGGCGGCACCGGAGTGAAAGGTAAGCGTTGCGGCCCACTGGGAGTCCGCCTATGTCTTCGCCACCCGCACAGGCCGCCCTGTCGAGCCGCGGACCGTCTACCGCTCCTTCAGGCGCATCGCCCAGTCCGTCGGCTTCCGCCTGATCCGGCTTCACGACGCCCGCCACGGCACCGTCGAATGCCCCGGACCATGATCGGTCCAGGGCCTTTTGGCTGGTGCCCCGGCAGGATTCGAACCTGCGACACCCGCTTTAGGAGTTCGATCCGGGCCCGGCGTGGGTGTGGTTCCCTGTGCGCACGGGTGCCGCATGTGGTTGCCGGTTGGCGCCGCTGTCCGTAGTCGTTGATGTCAACGTTGGATGTCAGCGGAACAGCTCACCGGGCAGACTTGCAGCGGCTCGCCTGGCCGGTCGGCCTGTCACCGGACATGCCGAGCGGCATACATCCACAGCAATCGACTGATCGGCGAAAGTGTGCTTGCGGCCGTCTGCTTGGATACCGGAGATGACGACGAGTTCTCCTGTTCCCTGCGCAGACGACGCCGATTACAACCGCCTGAGGGCCCTGCTGGAACGTGCCGCCACGGGCCGGGACAGCAGGCCGACGGCCCCACCGGCGCCGATGACACCAGTGATCAAACACCTTTCGAGCAGATCAGCGCCGCGGTCGAACAGCTTGATGCCGACGTCGCCACCGAACTGGTGCAGCGTCTTCACGCCGCCCCGCCTGAGTTCCTGGAGAAGGCGGTCCTGCGCCTGCTAGTCGGCATGGGCTATGGCGGCAG
>NZ_JBSFJX010000384.1:0-4292 GCF_053598275.1 Streptomyces sp. NPDC001156
TCGACGACCTCGCCGACCTCGGAGTAGCCCCATCCGGCCACCGGGTACTCGATGCCGGCCGCGCCCTCCCTAAAGAGCCGGGCCTCGGGGTCCCAAGTGCGCGTCAGGTAGGGGTTGGTGCCCCGGTAGGCGGTGAGCTCGGTGCCCGCCGAGATGCCTGAGTAGCGGGTGCGGACCCTGACGTGGCCCGGGGGAAGTTCGGCTCTGACGTGCTCGGCGACCTCCACCTGACGAGGGCCGGTGAATTGAACGACGCGTTCCACGGATGGCTCCGGAAGTGGTGCGGGTGGTGACTTGCGTCGACGATATCTCCAACTTATGTCTTGTCAACACGCAAAAGTGATGCTGAGATGCGTGACCAGTAGTCGTAAGCCGGAACAAGGACACGCAATGCGCATCATGACCCGGCGGTCGAGGATGACCGCGGTCGGCGTCACAGCAGCCCTGGGACTCGGGCTGCTCACGGGCTGTTCCAGCAGCACCGGACCCGGCAAACCGGACCGCGAGATAACGGTCTGGTCACAGGAGAACCTCCCTGATCGCATGGCGGCGACGCAGAAGGCGATCGACGGGTTCGAGAAGAAGACCGGGATCAAGGTCCATCTCGTCGGCGTCGACGAGGGCCAGATGCCCCAACTGATCATGTCGGCCGCGGCCGCCGGCAAGCTCCCCGACGTCATCGGCGCGGCCCCCATGGGCCAGGTCTGGCAGATGTACACCAACGGCCTGCTCAACACGGACATCCCGAAGCAGATCATCGGCGAGCTGGGGCGCGGCACCTTCAACGCCAACGCGCTCGACCTGACCTCCGACGGGAAGACCAGTCTCGGTGTGCCCTCCGACGCCTGGCTCCAGCTGCTGGTCTACCGCAAGGACCAGTTCGACCAGAAGCAACTGGCGGCCCCCGACACCTACGAGCGGGCCGTGACCGCCGCCAAGGCACTCACCACCAAGGGCCACGACGGCATCTCGGCGGCCACCGACCCGGGCGACGCCTTCACCTCGCAGAGCTTCGAGAGCCTGGCCCTGGCCAACAACTGCCAGCTCGTCGACGACCACCACGCCGTCGCCCTCGAATCCCCGCAGTGCGAGACAGCCTTTCGCACCTACGACCAGCTCGCCCGCACCTACGGCGCCCCAGGCACCCAGACCGTGGACACCACCCGCGCCAACTACTTCGCCGGCCAGTCGTCCATGGTCATCTGGTCGTCGTTCCTGCTGGACGAACTCGCGGGCCTGCGCAAGGACGCCCTGCCCAGCTGCCCCCAGTGCAAGAAGGACCCGCAGTACCTGTCCCGCAACAGCGGCATCGCCACCGCGCTGCAGGGCCCAGACAGCACCACGGCGGCCCAATTCGGCGAGATCACCTCATGGGTGACCACAAAGACGGCCGAGACGTCGGCCTCCCGCCAGTTCATCGAGTACATGATGGGCCCCGGCTACGAGCCCTGGTTCGGCATGGCACCCGAAGGCAAGATCCCCGTGCGCCATGGCACGGCCGCCCAGCCTGACCTCTACGTCGACGCCTGGCGCCACAGCGACATCGGAGTGGACACCAAGAAGCCCTTCGACCAGGTGTACCCGGCGAGCCTGCTCAACCAACTCGCCAACGGCGTCAGCAACATGCGGCGCTGGGGCATCACGCAGGGCGAAGGAGCCCTCGTCGGTGCCACCAACGGTGAACTTCCCGTGCCGAAGGCCATCGGCGCCATGACCAGCGGGCAGATCACTCCCTCCGAGGCCGCACACGAAGCCGACGACGACGTCGCCGCTCTCAAGAAGTCCCTGCAGTAGCCGCCCGCATGCACGTCACAAAGGTCTCTTCATGACAACAGCACCCGCCGGCGCACCGCAGCGCCGGGACACCCGCCCCCGGTCGACAGACCGGCCCGCCCAGCGCCAGCGGCGCCCGCTGACCGCCAGCCGTCGCGCCAACCGCGCCGGACTTGCCTTCGTCACCCCCACCTTCATCGTGGTCCTCGTGGTGGTGATCCTTCCCATCCTGTGGACCGTGCTCCTGGCGTTCCAGCACGCCAAGCTGGTCGACATCCAGGGCATGGGCGTCTTCGGGAACTGGTCTCTGGACAACTTCACCCAGGTCTTCGACTCCGCCGGATTCTGGTCGAGCCTGGGCACCACTCTCATGTACACCGCGGGCGGCACCTTCGGCTCCGTCATCCTCGGACTCATCGCGGCCCTCGCCCTGCGCAAGCCCTTCCGCGGGCGTGGACTGCTGCGCGCGGCGATGCTGCTGCCCTACGTCGCCCCCGTCGTCGCCGTGGCCTTCGTCTGGGAAGTCGCCCTGAGCCCGCAGTACGGCGTGGTCAACAACTGGGGCCACCGCCTGTTCGGATGGGACAACCCCATCGCTTTCCTCTCCACCCGCCAGTACGAAGTCCACCTGCTCGGTGTGCACTTCGACATACCGCTGGCCCTGCTGACCGTCATCGCCTTCGAGTGCTGGCGCTACTTTCCCTTCGCGTTCTTGTTCATCCTCGCCCGGCTGCAGGCAGTCCCGCATGGCTTGGAGGAGGCCGCCATGGTCGATGGCGCCACCATCACCCAGCGCTTCCGTCACATTCTGCTGCCCCAGCTGATGCCGGTCATCGCCCTGCTGTGCGTCTTGCGGTTCATCCTGACCTTCAACAAGTTCGACGACGTCTACCTGCTGACCGGGGGTGGCGCGGGAACCGACACTGCCGCCGTCCGGGTCTACAACTTCCTCACCGCCCGCTACGACGTGGGAGCCGCGGCCGCCCAGGCCCTCGTCCTGGCAGCCTCCCTGATGATCCTGCTGGGCCTCTACTTCAAGTTCTTCGGCAACAAGGTCCAGGAGGAATCGTGATCCGCAAGGCCGCCCTGACCAGGGCCCAGTTCGAGGACAGATTCTTCGGTGTCCTGCGCTGGTTCGTCATCGCGTTCCTCGCCGCGATCACCCTGCTGCCCTTCTACTACATGCTGCTGCTGTCGGTGAAACCCATCGATGCGCTCCTGCTCGATCCGGGATCGCTGTGGGTCTCGGCCAAGGACTTCACGCTGTCCACCTACCGCGACGTGCTCAAGTCCACCGACGACGGCGGCCAGGGCTTTCTGAGATTCCTGCTCAACTCCGCGCTCGTGTCGCTGGGCACGGTCGTCCTCACCCTGCTGGCCGCCGTGCCCGGCGCCTACGCCGTCAGCCGCCTGAAGTTCTTCGGCCACCGCCAGGTCAGCGCGCTCTTCTTGGCCGTCTACCTGTTCCCGGCAACCCTGTTGGCCGTTCCGCTGTTCGTCATCTTCGCCAAGCTGGGTCTGTCCTCCAGCCTCGTCGGCCTCGCCATCGTCTACGTCGCCCAGACCGTGCCGGTGGCGATCTACATGCTGAAGAACTACCTCGTCACGATCCCCCAATCCATCGAGGAAGCGGCAGCGATCGACGGAGCCAGCCGGCTGCAGACCGTCCGCAAGGTGGTCCTGCCCCTCGCCCTGCCCTCCCTCATGGCGACCGGCCTGTACGTCTTCATGATCGCCTGGAACGAGTTCCTCTTCGCGCTGCTCTTCCTGGCCGCCGACCCCAGCAAGTGGACCGTCTCCCTCGGCCTGGCACAGCTGTCCAACGGCGTCGAGGTGCCCAAGACCATCCTCATGGCCGGTTCAGTGGTCCTCACGATCCCCGTGATACTTCTGTTCTTCGCCGCCGAGCGCATGCTGACCGAGGGCCTGACCAGCGGCGCCGACAAGAGCTGAACCATGGGGGATGTCATGATGACGCCGAGTCAGGTCAGCGCGGGCGGACTGCTGGAGCTGATCCGCAGCGGCCGCGCCAACACCCGCGCCGACCTGCAACGCGCCACCGGTCTGTCCCGCTCCACCATCGGAGCACGACTGGACCTCCTCAACCGGGCCGGCTGGCTCCGGCGCACCACCGGCACCTCCACCGGCGGCCGCCCCTCCGACCAGATCGTCTTCGACCCCACCCACGCCTCGGTGATCGTCGTCGATCTCGAGACCCGACACGCCCGCGCCGCCGTGCTGGACCTGGCAGGCACCATCCTCGCCGAACACACCGGCCCCCTGCACATCACCGACGGCCCAGACACCGTGCTCGAGCAACTCGCCACCTGGTTCCCGGATTTGATCGGCGCCGCCGGTGTGGACGCCACCCACATCTGCGGCATCGGACTGTCGGTGCCCGGCCCCGTCGACTGGGAGAGGGGGCAGGTCATCGAGCCGCCCATCATGCCCGGCTGGGACCGCTACCCCATCCGCGAACGCCTGCAGAAGGCCTACGCCGACCACGTGGGCCCCAGCAG
>NZ_JBSFJX010000385.1:0-4292 GCF_053598275.1 Streptomyces sp. NPDC001156
TCGACGACCTCGCCGACCTCGGAGTAGCCCCATCCGGCCACCGGGTACTCGATGCCGGCCGCGCCCTCCCTAAAGAGCCGGGCCTCGGGGTCCCAGGTGCGCGTCAGGTAGGGGTTGGTGCCCCGGTAGGCGGTGAGCTCGGTGCCCGCCGAGATGCCTGAGTAGCGGGTGCGGACTCTCAGGTGGCCCGGGGGAAGTTCGGCTCTGACGTGCTCGGCGACCTCCACCTGGCGAGGGCCGGTGAATTGAACGACGCGTTCCACGGATGGCTCCGGAAGTGGTGCGGGTGGTGAGTTGCGTCGACAATAACCCCAACTTATGTCTTGTCAATACGCAAAACTGATGCTGAGATGCGTGTCCAGTAGTCGTAAGCCGGAACAAGGACACGCAATGCGCATCATGACCCTGCGGTCGAGGATGACCGCGGTCGGCGTCACAGCAGCCCTGGGAGTCGGGCTGCTCACGGGCTGTTCGAGCAGCGCCGGACCCGGCAAACCGGACCGTGAGATAACGGTCTGGTCACAGGAGAACCTCCCGGACCGCATCGCCACGACGCAGAAGGCGATCGACGGGTTCGAGAAGAAGACCGGGATCAAGGTCCATCTCGTCGGCGTCGACGAGGGGCAGATGCCCCAGCTGATCATGTCGGCCGCGGCCGCCGGCAAGCTCCCCGACGTCATCGGCGCGGCCCCCATGGGCCAGGTCTGGCAGATGTACACCAACGGCCTGCTCAACACGGACATCCCGAAGCAGATCATCGGCGAGCTGGGGCGCGGCACCTTCAACGCCAACGCGCTCGATCTCACCTCCGACCAGGGCACCAGCCTCGGCGTGCCCTCCGACGCCTGGCTGCAGCTGCTGGTCTACCGCAAGGACCAGTTCGACCAGAAGCAGCTGGCGGCCCCCGACACCTACGAGCGCGCCCTGACCGCCGCCAAGGCACTCACCGCCCATGGCAACGAAGGCATCTCCGCGGCCACCGACCCCGGCGACGCGTTCACCTCGCAGAGCTTCGAGAGCGTCGCCCTGGCCAACGACTGCCAGCTCGTCGACGACCACCACGACGTCGCCCTGCAATCCCCGCAGTGCCAGACCGCCTTCCACACCTACGACCAGCTCGCCCGCACCTACGGCGCCCCGGGCACCCAGACCGTGGACACCACCCGCGCGACCTACTTCGCCGGCCAGTCCTCCATGATCATCTGGTCGTCGTTCCTCCTGGACGAGCTCGCGGGCCTGCGCAAGGACGCCCTGCCCAGCTGCCCCCAGTGCAAGAAGGACCCCCGGTACCTGTCCGACAACAGCGGCATCGTCACCGCGCTGAAGGGCCCCGACGCCGCCGAGGCGGCCCAGTTCGGCGAGATCACCTCATGGGTGACCACCAAGACGGCCGAGACGACCGCCTCCCGCCAGTTCATCAAGTACATGATGGGCCCCGGCTACCAGACCTGGATCGGCATGGCGCCCGAAGGCAAGATCCCCGTCCGCCACGGCACGGCCGCCCAGCCCGACCTCTACCTCGACGCCTGGCGCCACAGCGACATCGGCGTCGACACCCGCAAGCCCTTCGACCAGGTCTACCCCGAAAGCCTGCTCAACCAACTCGCCGACGGCGTCACCAACATGCGGCGCTGGGGCATCACCCAGGGCGAAGGAGCACTCGTCGGCGCCACCAACGGCGAACTCCCCGTGCCCAAGGCCATCGGCGCCATGACCAGCGGACAGATCTCCCCCTCCGAGGCCGCGCACGAAGCCGACGACGACGTCGCCGCCCTCAAGAAGTCCCTGCAGTAGCCGCCCGCAGCACGCCCGCAAAGGTCCTTCCATGACAACAGCCCCCGTCGGCGCACCGCAGCGCCGGCACGAAAGCCCCCGGCCGGCACACCGGCCCGCCGACCGCCGGCGGCACCCGATGACCGCCAGCCGACGCGCCAACCGCGCAGGCCTCGCCTTCGTCTCCCCCACCTTCATCGTGGTCCTCGTGGTGGTCATCCTGCCCATCCTGTGGACCGTGCTCCTGGCCTTCCAGCACGCCAAACTGGTCGACATCCAGGGCATGGGCATCGTCGGCCACTGGTCCCTGGACAACTTCACCCAGGTCTTCGACTCCGCCGGATTCTGGTCCAGCCTGGGCACCACCCTGCTGTACACCGCGGGCGCCACCCTGGGCTCCGTCGTCCTCGGACTCATCGCCGCCCTCGCCCTGCGCAAGCCCTTCCGCGGACGCGGACTGCTGCGCGCGGCGATGCTGCTGCCCTACGTCGCCCCCGTCGTCGCCGTGGCCTTCGTCTGGGAAGTCGCCCTGAGCCCGCAATACGGCGTGGTCAACAACTGGGGCCACCGCCTGTTCGGCTGGGACGACCCCATCGCCTTCCTCTCCACCCGCGACTACCAAGTCGACCTGCTCGGCGCGCACTTCCACATACCGCTGGCCCTGCTGACCGTCATCGCCTTCGAGTGCTGGCGCTACTTCCCCTTCGCGTTTCTGTTCATCCTCGCCCGGCTGCAAGCGGTCCCCGCAGGCCTGGAAGAGGCCGCCATGGTGGACGGCGCCACCCTCACCCAACGCTTCCGCCACATCCTGCTGCCCCAACTGATGCCCGTCATCGCCCTGCTGTGCGTCCTGCGGTTCATCATGACCTTCAACAAGTTCGACGACGTCTACCTCCTGACCGGAGGCGGAGCGGGCACCAACGTCGCCGCCGTCCGGGTCTACGACTTCCTCACCGCCCGCTACGACGTGGGAGCCGCAGCCGCCCAGGCCCTCGTCCTGGCCGCCTCCCTGATGATCCTGCTCGGCTTCTACTTCAAGTTCTTCGGCAACAAGGTCCAGGAGGAATCGTGACCAGCAAGGCCACTTTGACCAGGGCCCAGTTCGAGGACAGACTCTTCGGCGTCCTGCGCTGGGTCGTCATCGCGTTCCTCACAGTGATCACCCTGGCGCCCTTCTACTACATGCTGCTGCTGTCGGTGAAACCCATCGACGCGCTCCTGCTCGACCCGGGATCACTGTGGGTCTCGGCCAAGGACTTCACCCTGTCCACCTACCGCGACGTCCTGAAGTCCACCGACGACGGCGGCCAGGGCTTTGTGAAGTTCCTGCTCAACTCCGCACTGGTCTCCCTCGGCACAGTGATCCTCACCCTGCTCGCCGCCGTACCCGGCGCCTACGCCGTCAGCCGCCTGAAGTTCTTCGGCCACCGCCAGGTCAGCGCACTCTTCCTGGCCGTCTACCTGTTCCCGGCAACCCTGCTGGCCGTTCCGCTATTCGTCATCTTCGCCAAGCTGGGACTGTCCTCCAGCCTGGTCGGCCTCGCCATCGTCTACGTCGCCCAGACCGTACCCGTGGCGATCTACATGCTGAAGAACTACCTCGTCACCATCCCCCCATCCATCGAGGAGGCAGCAGCCATCGACGGAGCCAGCCGGCTGCAAACCGTCCGCAAGGTGATCCTGCCCCTCGCCCTGCCCTCCCTCATGGCGACCGGCCTGTACGTCTTCATGATCGCCTGGAACGAGTTCCTCTTCGCCTTGCTCTTCCTGGCCGCCGACCCCGACAAATGGACCGTCTCTCTCGGCCTGGCACAGTTGTCCAACGGCGTCGAAGTACCCAAGACCATCCTCATGGCCGGCTCGGTGGTCCTCACGATCCCCGTGGTACTTCTGTTCTTCGCCGCCGAACGCATGCTCACCGAGGGCCTGACCAGCGGCGCCGACAAGAGCTAAGCCATGGGGGACGCTTTGATGACGCCGAGCCAGGTCAGCGCGGGAGGACTGCTGCAGCTGATCCGCACCGGCCGCGCCAACACCCGCGCCGACCTGCAACGCGCCACCGGTCTGTCCCGCTCCACCATCGGAGCACGACTGGACCTCCTCAACCGCGCCGGCTGGCTCCGGCACACCACCGGCACCTCCACCGGCGGCCGCCCCTCCGACCAGATCGTCTTCGACCCCACCCACGCCTCGGTGATCGCCGTCGATCTCGAGACCCGGCACGCCCGCGCCGCCGTGCTGGACCTGGCAGGCACCATCCTCGCCGAACACACCGGCCCCCTGCACATCACCGACGGCCCGGACACCGTGCTCGACCAACTCGCCACCTGGTTCCCGGACCTGATCGGCGCCGCCGGTGTGGACGCCACCCACATCTGCGGCATCGGACTGTCGGTGCCCGGCCCCGTCGACTGGGAAAGGGGACAGGTCATCGAGCCGCCCATCATGCCCGGCTGGGACCGCTACCCCATCCGCGAACGCCTGCAGAAGGCCTACGCCGACCACGTGGGCCCCAGCAG
>NZ_JBSFJX010000386.1:0-4197 GCF_053598275.1 Streptomyces sp. NPDC001156
ATCAGCTCCACAAGGGGGTATCCGCCATGGCCCGGAGAGCCGAGCCAGGCCCGGTTGCGGTCGGTGTCCGGGACCCTGATCGAACTGCAGCCGTCAAAGGAGACCGTGCGATACCGGCCGAATCGCACCCCGGGTGTCCTCGGCTGAGCCAACGGCCCCAACAACACCTCACACAGCCCGCGCATGGGCGCGCTGCCGACCCTGCGCCGCAGGTCACGCAGGGCCTTCGCGGTCGGCTCGGCGACCGGCACGCCGACCAGTCCCGCCGTCAGCTTCTGCCACACCAGCCGATAGCCGACCTCCGGGAACAGGCACATCGCCAACAGGAAGTAGACACCGACCCGTGATGGGAGATCACGCAGACGGCGCTGCACCTTTCCGGTCTCCTCCAGGACCGCATCCACGAGCTCGAACGGTACGAGCGCCGTCAGTTCTCCCAAGTGCCCCGGCGCGAAAGGGCCCTGGGCGATGGTGAAGACACGAGACACAGTCGTCAGACCTGATAGCAGGGCATACTGTTCGGACAACGGAGCTCCTTGGAAACAAGCTGTCTTGGTCGACTGCCTGTTCCAACGGAGCTCCGTTGCTCACGTTTCAGCCCCGTGAAAAACCCCATCAACTCCCTTGCTGCCAGCGCGAATGCGTTAACTACCCGGCCTTGGGACAAGGCCCGACTGCGGCGCGGGCATCGCGCTGCAGGGCGCGCTTGACCGCCCACATCGCCGAGTACAGGTTCTCCGCACTCTGCAGGTCCTCAAGGCGGTGGACGTCCAGGGGCAGGCGGATGACCGCCAGCTCGGTGTCCTCGCCGCGTTTCCAGCGCTCGCCCTTGTTCTTGCCCCGGAACTGGCGAACGGGCGCGGCATCGGAGGCAGGCGCGGCATCGAGCAGGCTCGTGCTCATGGACTTTCCCACCTCCTTGTGGACCCGCCAACGATGGAGACCCGTCCGGGCATGCGCCGGATCAGCAATCACATCAAAGCTACCTGCCGTCACTGACAACGCCCCCTGCAGCCGGTCAGCTTGAGTCCGTATGCTGTCGGTAATGCGCCTGCCTCTCGCCTCCTGCACCGCTGCCGACCTGCGGGCCTAAACCGGGCTGACCGGGCCGCAGATGCACCGGCTCGTGAGGCAACTGTGGGAGAAAACGCCCGACACCGGCCGCGGCCGGCCCTGGGGCGCTGCCGTTCACCGACCGCGTGCTACTCCTCGTCCTCGCCTACCAGACCAACCTCACCATGCAGCAACTCGGCACCCTGTTCACCATCTCCGACTCCGCAGTCCACCCAGTCGTCGACCGTCTCACCGAACCCCTCGCTGAACTTCTCGGCCCGCCACCCACCGACCGGCGCGAACTATGGGTCGTGGATGGCACGCTGCTTCCTGTCCACGACAAGAAGGCGATCCCTCGTCGTACTCATCAGGTGACTCCTTCGTGGAGGCTCACACCTGATTCATGACACTTCCTCTTCTTCTGACGGGTTTTGAGCGGGTTTCGGATTAGTGTCCGTGCCTGGGCAGGTGGTATCCGCTGGTCTGCCAGCTTTTCCACTGGTTCGGTTCCGATCGGGCCCTGGCGGGCGGGCGGGCAGGGGCTGTCAGCCGGGTTCGGGCGGAGCGTGGACGGTATCGAAGAGGTGTCTCCAGGCGTGCTGCCAGCGCCAGTTGTGCGGCAGGTGCAGGGTGATGCGCCGGGCGGAGCGAGCGAGGCGGGCCGAGACGTGGGCAGCAGTGGGTGGAGGGTGCGGATTCCTTTGAACCGGCCGTACTCGGCACCCTGCTTGGTCCGGCCGTAGATGCGTTTGTGGGTGGAGTCGACATCGATGAACGCCATCTCGCCCGCGGCGGGCAGGAGCGGGGTATGCGCGGCCAGCGCACCCAGGAACCTCCTGTGCACGGCGTGGAGTTGGAGAGCATGGCCGTGGGTGAACGCGCGCAGGAAAGTGCGGGCACGAATGCCCGCGAACACGGTCGGCATCGCACCGTGGCGCAGGACGTCGAGGTCGTCGATGCTGTCTGCGCCTGCGACCATGCCGCCCACGATGCTGGTGACCTTCGCGTCCACCGCCGCACCCGCGCCGTTCGTCACCCCGGTCAACTTGACCTTCTCCGTCACCAGTCGCGGCAGACCACACCGCTCGGCCAGCCGCATCACCGGGACCAGCCCGGCATGCGCGATCAGATTCGGGTCATCGAACGCAGCGGAGACCGCCGCCGGCGTATGGGAAACTTGCATCTCGGAAGTGCCTTGCTGATTGTGCGTGCTGGAAGCGTGAAGAACTCCCATCATCGCAGGTCACAAGGCACTTCTTCATTTTCCCAAGCGTCATCCACAGGCATCGGTCGGTGGATCGAGGCTTAGACGGCCCTAGACGGGGTTCCGAGGGCCGAGCGGTCGCGCTGTCCGGTTCGGGAGCGTCCCTGCCGAGATTCGAGGCGCCGGGGCCGTCGGTCTCAAGTGCCAGGCCGCCCGTGCCGGAGTCGGCGCGAGCTCTCAGACGGGAAGCCGTGCTGTCACGATCCCGTCATCCGTTCCAATGGACTTCTCCAGGTAGGCGAGTGCGCCGGCGGCCGTGTCGGCGATGAAGACCAGTTCTCCAAGGGGCAACGACAGGAACCCTGCTCGTCCATTCGCCGGAGCTGGAGTATCAGCCCGCCGTAGAAGCCCGCCGTTTTCAGCAGCACGGGCTTGTCGTACAGTCCGTGCTTCCTCAGCTTCAGGACCTCGGTCGCTTCGTCCAGCGTGCCCACGACGCCGGGCATCACCACTATTGTGTCGAACACGGTGAGTAACCGTGCCTTGCGTTCCGCGAGATTCCTGGCGACCGTCATTTCGTCGGCGTCCTTTCTGAGCCACTTCCGGAGAAAAGTCGACCGAGATGTCGGCGAGCCGCCCTCCCGATGCCTGTACTCCGTCGGCGACGACCTTCATCAGCCCGGTATCGGACCAGCCCCTCACCAGGGTGTGGCTGGCCCTGGCGATGAGCTCGCAGGTCGGCTGGGTGTAGAGCTCGCCGAGGTCACTGGCTGAGAGGAAGACACCAATGTTCATCGGAGTGGGCGCGGGCAGCAGTGACCTGACCGTATGCGCGTCCGCCCATGCGTGTGGACCACTGTCCGGGCGAAAGACCGGACCACTTCGCGCCGAACGGTCAGGCGGGCCCCTGGGTGCCGCCTGTCAGACCAGTTGCACCGCGAAGCCGGAGCGCCACGTCGCATGCTCGGGTCGCCACGCTCAGGAGCGGGTTAGTACTCCAGCTCGGTAGATCGCGATCTTGCCATGTCCGCAGAATTGGTCTGGGAATCTGTCATAGAAATGGACCATACTCCGGCGCCACTGGGTCCGTAGCGTTGCAGGCATGAACACGAACGAAGCACACGAAAGCCCGCAGCGCCTCCCCGGCCCACGCCCCGGTCTGGACTGGGCGAAGCTCGCCCCGGAAGCCTTCAAGGCCATGATCCGCCTGGACACGGCACCGTGGCGGTCTCCCTTGGCTTATGGGCGCCTTCCCCGGGTGCGGCCTTGTTCCCTACGTGCTGGCCCAAATGGCGGGCGGGTCTTGGGCGCCTGGTGTGCGGCCTGCGGTCTCCCTCCGGTCGATCGGCTACGCCGCGATCGTGCCCGCACCCTCCTGGCAGCCCGCGTCCGTCTTTGTCGCCAAGGCCGGCAGCATGACGGTCATCGTGCTCGCTGTCAGTTTTTGCATGGCTCAGGCCCGCTATGCGCGCCTGGTGCCGTACGTCATCGGGCTGTCCGTTGCGCTGGTGATCGCTTTTCTGCGGGCTCGCAGCGGGGGCTCGATCAACGCCGCCCGCCAGTTCGGTCCCGCCCCATTCGCCGGGCAGCAGACCACCGATCTGCGGATCTGTCTGGTCGCACCGATTCTGGGAGCGGCCCTCGGGGCCTGCCTGCACCACGTTCTCAGCCGTTGCCGACTGACGGGTGAGGTGCGGGTGAGAGCAAGCGGGGCGTCACCGGACGGCGGTGTGGCTGACGTCGGCGTCAGCCGATGGTCCGTTGGCCGCCCCCCGGTCCCGACAGGGGTCCCGCCGGAGCAGGTCTGATGGGGCGAGACCACCGCCGCAGCCACTGTCGGGGGCAGTTTGAATCCTCCCCCAGCTGAAGCAGGGGGATTCCTGGCTCACGTTGGCTGCGGGTCAGCGACCAGCAGCTCTTACACGATCAACACCAGCCGG
>NZ_JBSFJX010000387.1:0-4129 GCF_053598275.1 Streptomyces sp. NPDC001156
CCCACCGGCCGCCGAACCCCCCCCCCCGGGGGGGGCGCGGCTCAGGGGGGGGGCAACTGGACGTATCCACCCCCCAGCCGGCGCACCCCCCGCCCCCACGGCCCTCAGGCCGTGGCGGCGGTCGCTGTTTCAGTGGCCGGCGGACCGGACCGGGCCGGCGAGTTCGCGCGCGTGCTCGACCGCGGCGCCGACGGTGGTGCGGAGCACGGGACCGTGGCCGGGGAGAAGGACGTCGGCGTCCAGCTTCTCGAGGAGGGTCAGGGAGTCCAGGGCGCGGTCGCGGTCGCGGTGGAACATCCCGGGCAGCAGCTGCGGCCCGCGCAGGCGGGACGTCGGATGGCCGCTGACCAGCGCGTCCCCCGTGATCAGAACCCCTGAATCGGGCAAGTGGTAGGCGCAGTGCCCGTCGGTGTGGCCGGGGGTGAGCACCGGAACCGGGCGCCCGGGCAGGTCCAGCGGGCCCTCGTCGGGGAACGCCTGCGGCTCGGCGACCGGGACGTGCTCCGTTCCCCCCGCGCGCAGGGCGTGCACGGCCCAGGGGAGGACCCCGGGCCGCCAACCGTTGGCCAGGACCTTGCCGATCGACACCTGGTGCAGGAACTCCCGCCGGGCGTGGGGCAGTTCGGCCTCATGCATCAGGACGGGCGTCCCGTGCGTGCGGCGCAGGTACTCCGCCGCGCCCAGGTGGTCGTTGTGCGCGTGCGTGATCAGCACGGCCGTCACGGCAGCGGGGGCGACGCCCACGGAGGCCAGCGACGCGAGGAGGCGCTCCCGGTCCCGGGGATAGCCCGTGTCGACCAGGGTGGCGCTGTCGCCGTCCTTCACGATCACCCAGTTGGTGTTGCTCCCTGGTACGAGATACACGTCGGAGCCGATCTCGACGATGCTGTCGTCGGGCATGGATCACCGGATCTTCCCTCGGGCCCTGAAGGGCGACCGACCCTACCGCTCGGTGCGGACGCCGCTCCGGCGTCGCCGGCCCATCCTCTCGCGACCGTGCGCGGGGCCCGTCGGCACCCCCCGGAAGATCCCCTCACACCGCCACGTGCCGCATGGCGCGTTCGCGTACGACCTCGCCCGCGCTCTTGTCGTCGCGCAGCCCGAGAAACCGCGGGTGGCGCAGCATGCCGTCCTTGGTCCACTCGGTGAACCCGATCTGCGCGACCGGTTCGGGCCGCGTCCAATGGGCGCCCCTCTCACGTACCGGGTCGTCGAACGGCGAGACCTGGGTGGCCAGTTCGTCGAGCCGGGCGCGGAGGCCGAGCAGGGTGCGGCGGTCGAACCCGGTGCCGACCTTGCCCGCGTAGCGGAGCCGGTCGTCCTCGTAGTAGCCGAGGAGCAGTGCTCCGAACCCGACCCGGCTGCCGGTCGGCTCGGTGAAACCGCCGATGACGAACTCCTGACTCAGGGAGCACTTGAGCTTCAGCCAGTCCGTGGAACGGCGGGACTGGTAGGTGCTGTCCGCCCGTTTGGCGATCAGCCCCTCCCAGCCGCGGCCGCACGCCTCGGCCAGCAGGTCGGCGCCGCCCTCGTTGCGATGGGTGGTCAGCCGCAGCGGGGCCCGGTGGACGAGGGCGCGCCGCAGCAGCGACTTGCGGGTGCGCAGCGGCAGCCGCCGGGTGTCCGCTCCCTCCAGTCGCAGCAGATCGAAGAGGTAGTACTTCACCGCCACCCCGCTGGCCTCGATGTCCCGGCGCCGGGTCAGCCCCATGCGCTGCTGCAGCCGGGAGAAGTCGGTGCGTCCGCCGGAGAACGCGACGATCTCGCCGTCGACGGTGAAGTCCGCGCACTCCTGCGCGGCGAGCGTCTCGACGATCTCCGGATAGGTGTCGTTCAGGTGCCGGCCCGTCCGCGACAGAAGAAGGACCCGGTCGCCCTCGCGCACCGCCAGCACCCGGATGCCGTCCAACTTCCGCTCGAAGATCCATTCCCCACCGGAGAAATCCCGTCGGTCGCTCAAGGTGGCGAGCATGGGCCGCGCGGCGAGTTCCGCCCCGGGACGTGCCGAGGCGAGTAGCCGGCGCTGCTCGGCGGGCAGCGTGTCGGTAAGACCGCTCATCGGCCGCTCACCCCGCGCCGCCCTCGGCGGCGACCCGGGCGAGCGTGCGTCCGCTGCACACCGACCGGGCCCGGCGCGGGTCCGGCGTCCCGTGCCGGGCCGAGTGGGCGTGGCCCGCCTTGACCAGGAGCCAGGCCTCGCCCTCGCCGTTCCCCTTTCCGCTCCGGAAGCGGGTGAGGGCGTACTCGCCGCGCAGCTTCGTCCCATGCAGCCGGAACGTGGCGTGCCCGCGCTCCAGTGCCTCTTCGAAGGGGACGGGCCGCCCACGGCGGTCGCGGCTCAGCGGCCGGTATGTGCCGCGGTCCCACACGATGACGGTGCCGCCCCCGTACTCTCCCTCCGGGATGACGCCCTCGAAGTCCGCGTACTCCAGCGGGTGGTCCTCCGTGGGCATCGCGAGCCGCTTGTCCCCGGGATCGGCGGAGGGTCCCTTGGGGACGGCCCAGGACTTGAGGACGTCGCCGACCTGGAGCCGGAAGTCGAAGTGCAGGGTGCTCGCGTCGTGGATCTGCACCACGAAACGGGGTTCCTCGTCCCGGGACGCCGTGTCGCCCCGGGGTTCGCGGGTCCGGTCGAAGTCCCGTTTGCCGCGATACTCCCGCAGCCGATCGCTGCCGCCCACGTCAGGCTCCCTTCCCGCCGACCGCCCGAGGCGGATCACGCCGTCTTCCGGGGCCCGAGTACCCCTTCGGCCGTCATGACCACCCGAACGGTGCGGCGCCGTGTGGGCGGGAGCCGGCGAGCGGCACGCGGGTCATACGTCCCGGTCGGCGGCCGGTCCTGACCCGGTGGCGATGTGCTGCAGCGCGGTGGTGAGTTGGGCCAGGTCGTAGGGGCCGAGATGGTCCATGATGTGCCGGCGCACGCTGGCGAGGTGAGTCGGCCAGGCCTCCCGCAGACGCTCGAGTCCGGAGTCGGTCAGGACGGCGTTCCAGCCGCGCCCGTCTTCGTCGCACTTGACGCGCTGGACGAAGCCCTGCTTCTCGAGGCGGTTCACGACCCGGGTCATCCCGCTGAGCGAGAGGTTGCAGACGGCTGCCAGTTCGCTCATGCGCAGGTGCGCGCCGGGGGCTTCGGACAGATACATGAGCGCCGTGTACTCGGACAACGTGATCCGGGCATCGCGGACCATGTCGGCGTCGACGACCCGCGGCACCGCCAGCATCACCCGGCCCAGTGCGCGCAGGAATCCTTCCTCGCTCGAGGTGAGGGGCGGCAGGGGGCGTTCCTTGGACGGCATGCTGCCGATTATATCTGCTTGACAAGTCAAGGACCCCATGCATCTACTTGACCCCGCAAGTTTTTTACTTGACGAGGCAAGCACATGTTCCGATTCGGAAAACGCAGAGGTACGACCATGACCAAGATCGGCATCATCCTGGGAAGCACGCGTCCGGGCCGCAACGGCGAGGCCGTCGCCCGCTGGGTCCACGAGATCGCGGACCGGCGCAGCGACGCCGAGTTCGAGCTCGTGGACCTGGCGGACTACAAGCTGCCGCTGCTCGACGAGGCCTACCCGCCGTCGATGGGCCAGTACACCCAGCCGCACACCCAGGCCTGGGCGGACAAGATCGCCTCCCTCGACGGCTTCGTGATCGTCACGCCCGAGTACAACCGCTCGGTGCCCGGAGCCCTCAAGAACGCCCTCGACTTCCTCTACGCCGAGTGGAACAACAAGGCGGTCGGCTTCGTCAGCTACGGCGGCAACGGCGGCACCCGCGCCGTGGAGCACCTGCGCGGTGTCGCAGGCGAGCTCCAGATGGCCGACGTCCGGTCCCAGGTCGCCCTCTCCCTCTTCGCCGACTTCGAGAACTTCAGCGTCTTCAAGCCGCTCGACGTCCAGCACGACACCCTCGTCACCACGCTCGACCAGGTCATCGCCTGGAGCAAGGCGCTGGCCCCGCTGCGCGCGAACTGACCGCAGCGCCCCGAAACCGGTCCCGTACCGGTGGACGCGCGAGCTCCCGCAGCCGATCCCAGCGGCGGGGGGCGGGCGCGGGGGCGGGGGGGCGGGGGGGGGTGGGCGCGCCCCCGGCCGGCCGGGGCCCCCCCGCCCCCGCGCGCGTCATT
>NZ_JBSFJX010000388.1:0-4127 GCF_053598275.1 Streptomyces sp. NPDC001156
CCCTCCAGGGCCTGCTTGAGCCGTGTGCTCGGACGACGGGCACGCACGGTTCTGAGGGGGCGGGAGCACAGCAATGTGCTCCCGCTACCCGACCTGGTCGGACAGGTCAAGAACAGCATTCCTCGCCTCGGACGACACCCACATCACGCGGGCCACCCCTTGATCACACCAAAGACGCGCGCTAGTTCCGTACTACTAATTCCGTTCCGTCTTGACGGTCCGCCAGGTCGAGGAGGACGTTTTCCGATGCCACGGCAGCAGCTCCGCCCCATGCGGGTTCCGTGCGGCCACCGGCGCATCGCGATTCGGAAGCCTCTTGCGGCCTGACCATGACGGAGGCCCAGTGACTCGAACGGCCTTGGCACCGCAGGCCAATCGCCCCTTGACCGCGCCCTTTTCAGGACGTTCCCGACGCGGGCTTGTTCGCCGCGATCATGTCCCGGTCGAGCAGTCCTGCACCCCGCGCAGCGGCGGTGTCCCCGAGCGCGGCCGGGATGAGGGACGGCGGTGTTTGGAAGGTGATGCGGCGCTCCACCGCGGCCCGTAGGGGTGCGAACGGGGTCTCGCCGGCCTCGGTGAGACCGCCGCCCACGATGATGGTGCGCGGGGCGAGCAGGGTGAGTGCGGTGACGAGCCCGTCTGCGAGCGCGTCCACGGCGCTCAGCCACACGGTCTGCGCGCGCTCATCCCTCGCCTCCACCGCTTTCGCAAACGCGGCCGCGTCCGTTCGCGGATCGCCCGACGCGGCGGCCCACGCCTGCCCGACGGATGAGGCGGACGCGAGTCGCTCGAGGCATCCGCGCTGTCCGCAGTCGCAGGGAGGGCCGTCCGGGCGCACCACAATGTGGTCGATCTCGGCCGCCGAGCCGTGGGCGCCGTGCTCGATCGCGCCGTTGATGCCGATGGCACCCGCAATGCCGGTACCCAACGGGACGAACAGGAACCGGTCGGCTCCCTCACCCGCGCCGATTCTGCCCTCCGCGAGACCTCCGGTGCACACGTCGTGAGCTCTTGAGCATGCGACCTCATAGTCACCCAGGGGATCGAAAGGGCAGGTGGGAAACCCGGGGTTAGTTGTCGTTACCGTGACGTAGACTCCGTGCCCGCGGCCCGAGTTGCGCGGTCGCCGCTACGCCGGGGCGGAGGTCTCCGCGCCCGGCTGCTTTACCGCGCCGGGCTCCACCTGCTTTCCTGCTTTCCACCATTTGGGGGGCTCACACCTGTGCGTACACGCAGCACATCCATAGCGACCGCCACCGCGGTCCTGCTCGGTTCGGTAGTGCTCGGCTTCGGCGCCGCGGCACCCGCGTCGGCGACGTCGGCGCCTGCCGTCACCGTCACCTCGGACGGCGGCATCGTCGCCGACGGCCCGCTGAACCGGGTCTTCGTCGGCGACCACACAGCAGGCACTGTCTACGCCGCCGACCAGAACGGCGCGAAACTCGGTTCGCTCACCGGCATCCTTGGCGTCTCCGGCCTGGCCGTCTCCACCGACGGCTCGACCCTGTACGCCGCCGCGTCCACCTCGCACGAGATCGTGGCCATCGACGCGGCCACGCTCACCGTCGAAGCCCGCTACCCGATCAACACCAACGAAGGGCCGACGTATGTGGCCTTCGCCGGGGGCAAGCTCTGGTTCAGCTACGGCAACCAGTGGGCCGCCAGCCTGGGCTCCGTCGACTCCGCCGGCACCGTAACGCTGGGTCAGACCCCGCAGAACCTGCTCTGGAACCCGGAGGCGCTGAGCGCCAACCCGGCCGAGCCGAACCTGCTGACGGCCCTCACCCAGGGCTCGTCGCCGAGCACGGTGACCGTGTTCGACGTCTCCAGCGGGACGCCCCAGACCGTGTCCTCGGTGACCCCCTACAGCGGGCCCGTGGAGATCGCCAGTGACGTCGATCTCATCCCCGGCGGCGGGCTGTTGCTCGACGGCACCTACCGCATGAGCTACACCCAGAACAGCTGGACCGAGACCGGGGCGTACCCCAACACCGCTGCGGAGAGCGGCGACGTCTCTCCCAACGGCATGGTCGCCCAGGTTGAGAGCGGCACCGTGCGGATCTACCAGCCGAACGGCACCCAGCCGATCCACTCCTATGCCACCAACGCCCAGACGGTCGACGCCGTCTGGGCCCCGGACGACTCGCGCGTCTACGCCCTGGAGGGCGCCTACAGCAGCGGCAGCGGCTCGCCGACCAGCTACACCCTCAAGGTCCTCACCGATCCCACGCGCAACGTGCCGACGCTGTCGGTGAAGGCCCCCACCAGCGCGCCGCGCGCCAAGAAGCTCACCGTCACCGGCAAGATCAGCGCGACGGTGCCGCTCCCGGCCGGCGTCAAGCTGCAGGTCACCCGCACCGACCTGGACAGCCCCCGGGGCAAGGCGCTGGCCTCGGTCACCACCGGCTCCGGCGGCACGTACAGCTTCAACGACACCCCGCCGGCTGGCGGCACGGTGACCTACACGGTCTCGTACGCGGGTGACGCCGCGCACACCGCCGTCAGCACCTCGGCCAAGGTCGCGGTCTCCCGCACCACGCCCACGCTGACCGTCACCAACAACGGCAAGTACTACAACTACGGCACGAAGGTCACCTACACGGTGCACCTCGGATCGGAGTACAAGAACCGCACGGTGGCGATCTATGGCGACCCGTACGGCGTCGACGAGGGTAAGCGGCTGCTGAAGAGCGGCACGGTCAACTCCTCCGGTAACCTGTCGGTATCGGTGACCATGTACCGCAACTGGACCTTCAGCACCGTCTACGCGGGCGACGACCGCACCGCGTCGAAGACAGTCACCACCCACGCGTACACCTACGCCCGGCTCTCGACGGCGCTCTCGAAGCAGTACAAGACCGCGAAGATCGGGTCCACCACCTACGCGTACTACCACAAGAACACCGCGCCGGTGCTCACCACCAGCATGAACTACTACAAGGGCCGCCAGGTGCGGGTCGACTTGCAGGTCTACTACGACGGCGCCTGGTACGCCTCCGACTCCGAGTACTTCGCGCTCTCCTCCAACGGCAATGTGTCGGTGAACCTGGGAGCCCCCGGCAAGGCCGGCCTCCGCGCCCGCATCCGCGCCGTCTACGTCAAGGGCGGCTCCGGCGACTCCGTGAACGCCACCACGTACAGCAGCTGGAAGTACATGAACTTCACCAACTGACGTACAACTGAAACGGAACGGCCTCCGGGCGGCGCATCACCGCGCCGGGGGCCGTTCCGCATCACGCGTCAGCGTCCCATCATCCGCTGCGCTGGTTGTGGGTGTCCCCGGCGGCGGGCTGGAGTCGGCAACCGGTTGCCCTCGCAAGCTCTCAAAGACCTGAAAACGGTCGACGCCGACTGGCCGGAGAACGGCTGGACCACGGACCATTACAGACAGTACCTGGAGGGAGTACACGACTGCGCGCAGAGACGAGGCGTCCTGCCGGACCAGGTCGAGGCGGCGCTGTTCTTTCACGGCAACCAACTGCCCTGATTGCCAGGCGCCGTACGCGGCATCGGCATGCTCTCTGTGTATCAGCAGCGACGAGCGCACGCTCCCAACGGGACTGAAGCGACGTTGCCGAGCCGGCGGCCCTGGCGCTCGGCTCCGACAACGGCGACGTGCTCGACCGCATGGAACGGGCCGCGGTCCGCTTCCTCGGCGGCGACTACCGCCGAGCCCTGCCCGAGTTCGACGCCCTCGCCGGCGCCTTCGCCCGCACCGCCGGACCCGCCGGCGACAAGGCGCGCTCCTGCCGCGCCCAGGCCGCGCACTGCCGCGGTGGTACGGCTTCTGTCCGGCGGCCAGGGTGTGGATCGCCCAGCCGGAGAAGAAGTCCGCTGCCAGCAGGCTGCGCCGTTCAGAAATGCATCGCTGCAGGTCGTAGGGGGTCCGGTGCTGCTCGGGGCAGCCTGGGACGATGTCGTGGGTGATTGTCGCGCTGGGTGTATCAGGTGACGAGGAAACTGCCCCTGTCTGACTGCTGCATGCCCGCGCCTTCCCAGCTCACCACAGCGCGGCGTGAGGTCCCGGTTCGCCCCGCATGAGACGGGAGTTGCTGAAGTGAGCGAGATCGGCAGACAGCACTACGGCTTGCCACGTACGCTCGCTGTCGACCGGATCCGACGTACCG
>NZ_JBSFJX010000389.1:0-4025 GCF_053598275.1 Streptomyces sp. NPDC001156
GGCCCCACCTGATCGACGGCTGCCTCCCGCCCACCGGCCTGACCATGGACCACGACGCGATCAAGGCACCGGACATCACGAGTTCAACCTGAGTAGTTCCCGCAGGTCACGCAAGGGAGTTGATCGGCTCTTGCGTAGTGGCTGTGTAGATGCCGGGGCCGTGCTTTCGGAGGTGGCCGTCCTTGGTTCAGCGGGAGAGTTGTCTGTACATGGTGCCGAGGGTGATGTCGCCGAGGTGGTGGGCGAGTTCGCGGGCGGGCCAGCGGCGTTCGGGGTCGGCCCGGAGGAGTTCCAGGACCCGTTCCCGGCGGCTGTGTGGTGACCGGTGCTGTGCCGGTCGTCTCGTGAGACGTCGGGCAGGGGGCGTTCTTCGGCTGCGGGGGCGAGGACGGTGATGTCGAGGTCGGTGACGGTGCGGCTGGTGTCGGGCCTGCCGTCGTCGAGGCGCTCGCTGTAGCGGGAGACCGGTGATTTGACCTTGCGGGTGCTGACCCGGGTCCACCGGGGCGGGAGCAGGGCGGCCAGGACCCGGCGTTTGATGAGACCGACCGACTCGGTGATCGTGGGGATAACGTCGGCGGCCTGGACGACCTGGTTACGGGCGGTCTGGAGGGCGATGGTGAAGGCACAGCGGTCGGGATCGGTGCCCGGGGCGGATTCGGCAGCGTCGACCATGACCGTCCGTAGTGCTTGGTAGAGCGCCAGCAGCGCCCACATCTCCTGCTCGATGCCGACCGGGTCGCCCGAGCACAGCAGGCGTCCGTTCATGATCGTGTGGCGGAGTGCGTAGTACGCCGATTCGTGTTCCCACCGCTGATGACAGAGGTCGACCAGGACGGTCGCCGGGTAGCAACGGCCATCGGTCAAGGTCGTGACCAGCCGGTAGGACCCGGTGAAGACGGTGCCGTCCGCGCAGGTCACCGTGATCTGCGCGTCGATGACCCGTACCCTCACCGTGCCGATCACCGACAGGTACGAGCCGTCCAGGAGACGGGACAGGACCGGGGTGCGCCGGTTGCTGCGGAGCCAGCCCAGGACCTGGGCACGGGTGGCGGTCACCGCGGCGAGGAAGTCGTTGCCGTCGAACCCCTTGTCCCACAGTACGAGCATATCCGTGGCTGGTCGACCGGACGGCTGACTCGCTGGTCGACCGGATGGCCGAGGTCGGTGGGCCAGAGCGTCGCTGACGTCACGTCACGCCCAGCGGCGAAATACGGGTTTCACTGGTCGTCCGGCGAGCCAGGGGGTGGGGTCGGCGGCGTCCAGTGCCTTTCGGTACACCGCACATGCCTGGGCCACCACGTCGATGGTGTGGTCGATGTCGGCGTCGTCGAGGGCGCTGTTCACCACGAACGACGGGGCCAGTACCCCGCCCGTGAGGAGTCGGCGCAGGAACAGGGTGCGGTACTGCTGTGACGGTTGCAGGTTCTCGTCGAGGGTGGCGAAGACCAGGTTGCTGGCCCGGCCCCGGACGACGAGGTGGTCGCCGACGCCCATGCTGGCCGCGGCGTCGCGGACACCGGCGGCCAGCCGTTCGCCGAGAGTGTGCAGCCGTGCGGTGATGCCCTCTTCGACGTAGGTGGTGAGCACGGCCATCGCGGCGGCCAGGGAGTGCGTTTCCGCGCCGTGGGTGGTGGACAGCAGGAACACCCGGTCGCCGGAGTGACGTAGTCCGCCCAGTTCCATCAGGTGGCGGCGCCCGGCCAGCGCGGAGATGGCGAATCCGTTGCCCAGCGCCTTGCCGAACGTGGAGAGGTCGGGGACGACGCCGTACAGGCCCTGGGCGCCTGCCTCGGACCAGCGGAAGCCGGTGATCATCTCGTCGAAGATCAGTACGCAGCCGTGCCGGTCGGCCAGTTCGCGCAGGCCGGCGAGGTAGCCGGGCGGCGGCTCGGTGTGGTTGGCGGGTTCGAGGATCAGGCAGGCGACCTCGTTCTGGTACCGGGTGAGCAGTTCCTCGGTGGCGGGCAGGTCGCCGTAGGGGAAGGACACGGTGAGTTCGGTGGTCGCCGCCGGAATGCCGGCGGACATCGGTGTGGTGCCGATGAACCAGTCGTCGACGGAGAAGAACGGGTGGTCGGCGCAGAGGGCCACCCGCGGGCGTCC
The DNA here is from genome assembly GCF_053598275.1 of Streptomyces sp. NPDC001156. Lineage (NCBI taxonomy): Bacteria > Bacillati > Actinomycetota > Actinomycetes > Kitasatosporales > Streptomycetaceae > Streptomyces > Streptomyces sp. NPDC001156. Next base: position 2,107 of record NZ_JBSFJX010000389.1, read on the forward strand.
GGTGGCGGCGCGGGCGAGGCGCACCGCGGCGGTGGTGGCGTCGGAGCCGTTCTTGGCGAACTTCACCATGTCGGCGGTCGGCACGGTGGCCAGGAAGCGTTCGGCGGCTTCGACCTCGACGATGGACGGCCGGACGAAGTTGCTGCCGCGGTCGAGTTCCCGGCGCACCGCCTCGATCACGCGTGGGTGGGCGTGGCCGAGGCTGACCGATCGCAGGCCGGAGCCGTACTCGATGTAGCGGTTGCCGTCGATGTCCCACACGTGGGCACCGCGGCCGTGGCTGATGACCGGGGCCAGGTTGTCGGGGTACTGGTCGTCGCCTTTGGCGTAGGTGTGTGCGCCCCCGGGGATCAGGGCGTGCAGCCGCGCGTTGGCTGTCCGCGACCGGGGCAGGTGAAGCTCTTGGGTGTCCATGGGGACCTCAACTTTCTCTGTGCTTCAAGACCTGGGCGAGGCTCGGCGCCTCCCGGTCCCGTTGGGACATCGATGTGACCGGCAGCGGCCAGGGGATGGCGAGCTCGGGGTCGTCGAAGGCGATTGTCACGTCCTCGGCCGGATCGTGCGGGCGGTCGATCCGGTACGAGGTGTCGGCGGTTTCGGTCAGTGCCTGGAAGCCGTGCGCGCACCCCGCCGGGATGTACACCGTCGCCTGTGTCTCACCGGACAGGTCGAAGAAGGCTTGGCCCAGGTAGGTCGGCGAGTCCGGCCGCAGGTCCACGACGACGTCGAAGATCCTTCCGTACGAGCACCGCACCAGCTTGGCCTCGCCGGCGCCGGAGCGCAGGTGCAGGCCGCGCAGTACGCCCCGGACCGAGCGGGACAGGCTGTCCTGGACGAAGGCGTCCGGGTCGAGGCCCACCGAGCGGACCACGTCGGCGTCGAAGGTGCGGCTGAAGAAGCCGCGTTCGTCGGCGTACGGCGTCGGCTCGAACAGGTACGCGCCGGCGATGGTCGGGACTTCGGTCGCCTTCATGGAGTCTCCCGCAGGGCGTGGGCGTGGTCGGTGGCTGGGAACAGGGCCTCGGTCAAGGCGGTGAACTGGTGCTCGAGGCGCCGGGCGGCGATCAGGTTCCGCTCGGGGAGGGTCTGCCGCAGCTCCGCCGATCGCTGCTCCAGCGCCCGGAACTGCTCCAGCAGTCGGTCGGCGTCGACCTCGCGAGCCGGGTGGCAGTACGCGCCCAGTCCCATCCCGGCCATGAGTGCGTCGCTCTTCGCCGCATAGGTGAGTGCGAGCGTCGGCGTGCCGACCTTCAGGGCGCAGATCAGGTTGTGGTAGCGGGTCGCCACCACGGTGTCGGCGGCCGCCATCTCCTTCATCAGGTCGGCCAGCGAGGTCGGCTCGGCGGCGGTGACCAGTGGCGAGTCCACCGCGTCGAGGATCGCGGCGACCACCGGCACGTCGACTTCGTCGCCGGTGAGCAGCCGGACCGGCCTGCCCTCCTCCACCAGCGTGCGGACGAACCGGATCGTCCCGTCGAGGTAGCGCCGGTGGATCTCCTCGGCGCGGGCGCGGTCGTCGTTGCCACCGTGGAAGGCCATGACACCGACGCAGACCAGACCCGGCGGGCCCGACGGCGTGCTCGCCCGCAGCGTCGGCAGGGCGAATGCGAGGTCCGGGTAGACCTCGTCGCGCGCGGTGTCCACGCCCATCGCCCGCATCGCGTCACGGGACGGGGCGTCCCGGTAGGACCGGTATGCGGCCAGCCGTGCCGACCAGCGCACCAGGGCCCGGGTCGGCCGGTTGCCGATCGCGGCGGCGCCGACGCCGACCAGCGCCACCCGGGTGCCCAGCAGCCGGCCACTCGCGCAGAGCAGGAACAGCGCGTACGGGAAGCCCCACGGCCGCAGCGGCAGGGTGGCCTCCAGGACGCCCATGCCCGGCACGATCACCACGTCGTGCCGGCGCACCCAGGCGGCGG
>NZ_JBSFJX010000390.1:0-4015 GCF_053598275.1 Streptomyces sp. NPDC001156
TGACCAGCCGCTGCAGCTCAAGCCCAGTCACTTTCACCCAAGCCCCGAGCAGGCACCGGCATGCCCTCGGCTGCTGTGATTTTCCGGCCAGAGGAACATCAGACCAGAATCGCTCTGGTGCCCCGAGCGTGAATCAAGGTAACTCGCCCGCGTCAGCGGCGCCATGGTGCAAGCCAGCCAACTCGGCGTCGCCAAGATCATCCACTTTGGCAACGATGTCCAAAACGGGGACTCACATGGGCGTCACCCCGGGGTTTGCCACCGGACATGGGGCTGATCCACCCGCTCACCCCGCTGCAGCGCCTCCACCATACGGGCACCTCGTCGCAATCTGTCCCAGTGCAGCATGACGCTCCGCTGCCTGGCATCGACGTAGCCAGTGCCAATACACGACACGCGCGAGACGTGCGGCCCGTGTGAGTGTTGATGGTGCTGGGGTAATCGCTTCTGCTGGTCAGTGGCCAAAGTTGGCGCCGGATCAGCCGAGTTCCCCGCCGCCGGTGGCTACGGCACCCGTATGAGCGGCCCGGTGACGAGGGAACAAGTCCCCCTCGCTTCCACGCCTGTTAGCGCCACAGAGGCCTTAACAAGAAATTCACTGCCGAGCTCTACCCGCGTAGCCCGTCCATGAGCTGTCATGAGCACAATCAACCGCTCCCATTCGAGACCCTGACCACGGAGAGGTGCACGCGTCCCCTCGCTACCACCCGGCACCGCTTCAGCCTCAGGCCCTCTCGTACCGCCCAATTGCGCAGTACCGCAGCACCTTGCGGCGATCGAGCACTCACGCACCACTGCAACAAGGCCGCCGACCCCGCCGCGGCCCCCCGTCGCAGAGCGCGCCACGGCACCTGCCACACCGATCGTCGGACCTGAACTCTGGAGGCACACATGCCCGCCGCCACCACGTCCCGGCTCAGACCCTGTGCACGCCTGCGTCTGCGTCACGCAGTCGTGGGACCGCTCGCCGCCTCCTTGTGCCTGCTGGTCTCCCTGCCCGGCGTCGCCTCCGCGAAGACCGTCCCGGGCCCGGTCCCCACGGCCATGACGCATCCGGAACAGGACTACGCCGGATCCGGGCTGCAGCGGCTCGGCAGAGGTGTTCCGCACGCCACGGCCCTCGCCGCATCCCTGAACACCGGGCCCGCCGGTCTCGACGTGAGCTCCTACCAGGGAACGGTGGACTGGGAGGCCGTCAAGAACAACGGCGGAGCGTTCGCCTACGTCAAGGCCACCGAGGGAACCACCTACACCAGCCCCTCCTTCTCCCAGCAGTACAACGGCTCATACAACGCCGGACTGGTGCACGGCGCCTATCACTTCGCGTTGCCCAACAACTCCAGCGGCGTGGCGCAGGCCGACTGGTTCACCAGCCACGGCGGAACCTGGTCCGCCGACGGCAAGACCCTGCCCCCGGCGCTGGACATCGAGTACAACCCGTACGGGTCTTCGTGCTACGGGCTGAGCCAGAGCGCGCTGGTCTCCTGGATCCGGGCCTTCAGCAACGAGGTCCACGCCAAGACCGGGCGCTATCCCATCGAGGAGTGAACGCTCATGAACCCTGCAGCAAACCCCCGACGCGGCATGGACCGGCGCAGCATGCTCCGCGGTGCCCTGGGCCTGGCGGCCGCGGTCGGTACGGCGGCGGCCATCAACCTCGGATCGGCGTCCCGCGCCTCGGCCTACCCATGGACCCGGACCCTCCAACAGGGCGCCAACGGCGCCGATGTGAAGGAACTGCAGATCCGTGTCGGCGGCTGGGCCGCATCCAGCGCCCAGCAGACCTACATCGCCTGGGACGGCGCCTTCGGCCCGGCCACGGACAGTGCCGTCAGGCGGTTCCAGTCCGCGTACGGCCTCACGGCGGACGGCGTCGTCGGCCCGCAGACCCAAGGCATGCTCAACAGCCTGGAGAGCAGTGACGGTTCCACCGCGCACTTCGAGTGGAGCGAGTTCTACTCGCACGACGGTTCCGGTTTCGGTGGCGGCAAGGTGGGCTCCACCGAGGTCAAGGAGAACATCCGCCGGTTGATGTACAAGCTCGAGGCCGTGCGCAAGAAGGCGGGCAATAGCGCGATCACGATCAACTCGGGCTTCCGCAGCGTCTCCTACAACGCCTCGGTGGGCGGCGCGTCCAACAGCATGCACGTATACGGCGACGCCGCGGACATCGTGGTCGCCGGCCACACGACCCTTCAGGTCTACAGGATCGCCGAGACCTGCGGGTTCTCCGGCCTCGAGGCCTACACCCATTCCTGGCAGCACGTGGACAGCCGCGTCCAGTATCCCTCCTACGGCTCCGGCTCCTGGTGGTGGGAGAGCGGCACCGTGTGACCGCTCACGTTCGAACGCGTCAATCAGCACCTGTTCTCAGTGGAGTTGATGCCCCATGAAGTCCCTCGACAAGGCCCTCACAATGGCGGCCGCCGCCGTCGCGGTGGCCGCCCTGCAGCAGTCCGCGGCCAGGGCCGACGTCCCGCCGCAGCACGCGGTCATCGTGTGCCAGACGGCCAGCTTCTACGCCAACTACAACAGCGCCTCCGGCCCCACCGGTTTTCTGCGCACCCTCACCTACGGCAACAAGGTCGGCCACACCCAGGGCGTGCACCCGGTCTACAACGGATGGGCGGCCACCTTCGACTACGGCCCCAACGACTGGGGTTACATGCGCATCGAGTGCATCGGCGGCTACAACTCCTGGTGATCCGACCGCCCGCTTCCCTCACACACCAGCACTGAAAGGATCCCGATGTCCGTATTCCGTTCCGGCCGTGCGGCCGCCGTCGCCGCCGCGGTCAGCGCCGTACTCCTGCTCGGCGCCGGGCCGGCCCTCGCCAACTCCCCCGGCACTGTCGGCGTCCGCGAGACCGTGTGCGCCAACGACCTGTACGTCCGCACCGACCCGGGCGGCGCCTGGATGGGCACCCTCTACAAGGGCCAGACCTTCCTCGTGGAGAGCAAGCAGAGCGGCTGGGCATACGGCTTCGCCTACGGCGACATCAACCGCCATGGCTGGGTTCAGGACGGCTGGTTCTGCTGACGACGCCGGGCGCACCGCCCGGCCGAAGGTCCACGACCCCCAAGGAGTACGTATGCTCCGCCGTCCCTTCGCCCTGCGCCGCCTTGCCCCACTGGTGGCGGCGGCCGCACTCACCGGCCTCGCCCCCCCACTCCCGCAGCGGCCGGAAACGTCTGGCAGCCGTCTTTGACCGGTAGGGGCACCGACCGCTCGACCGACCACCGGTTCGCTTGCTTCTTCGTCCAGCCGATCCGCGACGAGCATCGCCACATCGTCCGCCAGAGAGCCCTCGGTGTGGCGGATCAGTCCCAGGTGCAGGTGCTGGAGGAGTTCCGGCGGGGTGCAGGCGGCCGCCGCCTCCACGGCCTCGGGCAGGGGAAGAAATCGTTGTCAGGGTTGCGGGCTTCGATCACGCCGTCGGTGTGCAGCAGCAGACGGTCGCCGGGTCCGAAGGAATAGCTCTCCGCCTTGACCGGAGGTTCAGTCATCAGGTCTTCCATGCCCAACGGCGGCAGGGGCGAGGTGGGCGTCAGGTGCTGCATCTTGCCCCCGCGCAGCAGTAGCGGCGGCGGATGGCCGCGATTGACCACTTGGACAACGAATTCGTCGCCGACCTGGACCACGAGCGCGGTGGCGAACTCCTCCGCCTCGTCCTCCTCCCTCCCCTCACCGAGCCGTTCCTCGTCACCGTTCTCATCGCACACACAATGCATCGCAGACTCCCGGTTGAGCGCCGCCGCGCAGTGGTTCATCACCTCTTCCAGCTCACCCTCATGGTGCGCGGCCTCCCGGAACGCCCCCAGCACCGCTGCGGCCGAGCGCACTGCGGGCAGCCCCTTGCCACGGACATCCCCCATGATCACCCGCACGCCGTACCGGGTCGGCACAGCCTCGTAGAAATCGGGCTCTCCCGGCATGTGTGTGGGCGCGTGGAGGGGATCTCGGCGTCAAAGCGCTGACCGGGTTGGACGATCCTGTCGGGGGCGGTGGAATGTA
>NZ_JBSFJX010000391.1:0-3955 GCF_053598275.1 Streptomyces sp. NPDC001156
CCAAGAGGAAAGCGACGTCAGACGCGGGCGGCACCCGCGACCGATTTTCGCGCCGTCACCACGGCGCGGGCAACGCGCCACATGGACTTGAGTGACCGGTTGGTGCATACATCTACATCACGGCGCAGCTCGCTGGCGTATGGCTGTCCACGCCCTCGAACGGGCTTGCGAGCATTCAGAAGACCGCTGGTGCAGGCGGCGCCACGCCCGGTGGCAAGCGGTCAGGGCTGGGGGGAGTCTATGGCTGTGGACCGGAACGGCGAAGGCCAGACGTCGCCGCACGCGGACGCCCGGCTACTTCAGCAGGTGATGGCCGCGCTCAGCGCCGGGGTGTACATCCTGGATGACAAGTCGCACGTCATCTGGGTCAATCCGCGCGCCGAGAACCTGCTCGTGCGGTCCGCCGCCGACATGATCGGCCACGACAGCCATGATCTGCTGCATCGCGGGCCCGGCGGCGGCACCTTGCCGCGCCACGCCTGCCGTCTGCTCGGCGCCTTCCTCAGCGGCACCACCGCGCACTCGGACGAGTGGTTCGAACGAGGCGACGGCGCCGTCATCCACGTGGCCTGTCTGAGCGTGCCCTACCGGACGCAGGACGGCACGAACGGCGGAGCCGTGATCTTCTACGAGCACCCGCCGCGCGAAGCCCCGGCCGCCGAGCCCTCAGACGCCGCGGCAGAGCTGTCGGACGTCATCGGCCGTCTCACGCTGGTCGCGGAGATCACCACCGTGCTCACCTCGACCCTGGACTCGCACGAGACGCTGCGCCGACTGGTCCGGCTGCTCCTCCCCCAGCTGGGCGACTGGGCTGTGGTGGACCTCCTGGACGAGAGCGGGGAGGTACAGCGCGTGGCCGTCGTCCACCATCACCACGGCACACATGTAAACGCGGAGGAGTTCGAGGGCTCCATGCCGCCGGCCTCGGAGACCGAGAACATGCCGCTCGCGCGGGTGCTGCGCGGCGCCCTCCCGATGATCGTGAGCCCTGCGGACTACGAGGGTTCCCTCGATACCGGCATCGCGGTCCAGCAGCGCGATCTCATCCGGGCGACCGGTATCCGCTCCGCTGTCATCGCGCCCCTGTACGGCCTGGGCGGGGTGGTGCTGGGCGCGCTGACCGTCGGCCGCGCCGAGCAGCCGCAGCCGTACGGCCCGGCCGAGCTCACCCTGGTGGACGACATCGCCCGCCGGGCCGGACTGGCGGTGGACAACGCCCGCTTGTACGAACAGCAGCGGCGGATCGCGGCGACCATGCAGCGCCATCTGCTGCCCCCGCTGCCCCGCATCCCCGGTCTGGAGATGGCCGCGCGCTACGAGCCCGCGCCGCACGCCTCGCAGGTCGGCGGCGACTGGTACGACGCGTTCCTGCTGCCCGACGGGGCGACGACCGCGCTGGTGATCGGTGACGTGGCCGGCCACGACCTCCAGGCGGCGGCCCGTATGGCACAGATCCGCAATATGCTGCGGGCCTTCGCCTGGGACCACGAGGCGCCGCCGAGCCGGATCGTCGACCGGCTCGACCAGGCGCTGGTGCACGTCAGCGATGTCGTCATGGCCTCGCTGATTCTGGCGCGGTTGGAGGGTGCGGCGGGCGGCCCCTGGACGCTGCGCTGGACCAACGCCGGGCACCCGCCGCCGCTCCTGGTCCACCACGACAGGCGAACCAAGTTCCTCGAAGAGGCGAACGGGGTCGTCATCGGCACGGAGCTCGCCACGGAGCGGATCGACGCGTTCGTCACGATCCCCCCGCTGAGCACGCTCGTGTTCTACACGGACGGGCTCATCGAGTCCCCGAGCCACACGCTCGACCAGGGGCTGAAGGCGCTGAGCAAGCACGCGGCGGCCCTGGCCCACCGCCCGCTCGACGACTTCTGCGACAGTCTCGTCAGCCGTTCCCGGCCCGCGGACAACGACGACGACATCGCCCTGCTCGCGCTGCACATCCCCGGCGGCTGAGCCCGCCGCGGCGGGCTCAGCTCGCCAGGGCTCAGCCCTTCACGGTTCCGCTCTTCGCGGTCGCCCAGCCCGGGGGTCTGTCGTTAAGTTGACAGAGGGGGCGTTTCTTTCTGAGTGACCATCGCGATCGCCTGCACCAACGGTCTTCTGAATGCGCGCAAGCCCGTTCGAGGGCGTGGACGGCCATACGCCAGCGAGCTGCGGCGTGATGGAGATGCATGCACCAACCTCGATTCTTCCGAGGGCTGACGGCGGCGTTGTGAGCGGCTGGCTGCCCGATATGTCCCGTGCCGTGTCGGGACTGGCCATCGCGTGACGCTGCGGGGCGTCGGGTTCCACGGGCCCGAGGGTGGTGCGGTCCTCTCCTCTCCGGTGTTGTCGGGGTGGTGGCCGGCCGTTAGGTGAGGGCCGGAAGCTGGGTGGCCCGTTGCCAGGCGGTGGTGAATGCGCGTGTCCAGGACCAGGTGCGGTCCAGGTGCAGGGTGCGCCTGCGGGCGTGGGCGGTGAGCCGGCCAGGCAGGTGGTACAGCTTCATGCGGATCGTCTCCGGCTCCGCGGCGGCGAGTTCGGGCTCGTCGTGCAGGAGGAGGAGCCGGGTCCATGCGTCGAGGTCGGCGGCGATCGTGGCGGCCAGCACCCAGGCGGCGTTCAGCTGCCAGGACTTGGAGGGCAGCAACCCGAGGCCGACCCGCTTGATCGCTTTCACCCGGTCCTCGACCTCTGCGTGATCACGGTAGAGGGCGTCGACGAACCACACCTGCCCGGAGCCGGGAACCCCGGAAAGTCCCTGGTGGGCGGGGACGTTCGTGGCGATGATCTGGTAGCGCCAGCCGGTGCGCTTCTCGAAGGCGGTCAGCTTCTTCGCATCCCGCCGCGAGGGCTTGACCCGGCGCACGATCAGCCGCATCCCCTTGGGCCAGCCGGTCAGGTCACGGACCCCGGTCAGCTCGGCGACCTGGTAGGTCAGCCACTCGCCGTCGGGTCCCCTGATCTCGTGGACCTCGCCGTCCTGCCGCAGCGCGGCCGTCCACGCCGTCTCGGGCAGCAGCGCGATGGCCTGCTCGTCCGTGGCGTTGATCGCCCAGCCGGTCACCCAGCGCACCCGGCGCCGGCTGGTGGTCAGCGTCTGGAGGTGGTCGAGGGCCTCGTGGCTAAAGGCCGCACCGTCGATCCGGACCAGCAGCTTCGACCACAGCGGCAGCGGGAGCTGCCGCAGCGCGGCGGCCAGAACGCTCTTGTGGTCAGCGACGCCGTTGGGGGCTGCGTTGCCGGGCCGCAGCAGCCTGGCGACGCACTCGCGGGTGTTGGCCACCCACGCCCCCAGCGGCATGTGGCCGAAGCTGCCCTTGAAGGTACCCGCCGCGCCTTCCTTCCGGCTGGTGCAGGTGACGATGGTCGCGTCGAGGTGGAGGACGTACCAGCCGGTCACCTCCCGGCCGCACACCGAGATCCAGGGGAAGCCGTGGGGGCGCAGGGCGAGCAGCGTCCACACCACGCGACGTATCGCGGCGCGGACGTGCTCCACCCGGACCGCGACCGGGCCGTCGATCGCCGCCAGGGCACGGCGCAGGGTGCTGTCCGAGACCGGCCGACCGAACACCGCCCGCCAGTGGTACTGAAGTTGCTCGGCCTGAAGGACGTTCGTCGCGCCGAGCGCGATCGCGCAGGCCAGCTGGACCAGCGCCATGCCCCGATCCCGCCAGCCCTGCCCGGCTCCCTTCGGCAACGCCGCACTCAGCGCGGCGGCCAGACCGACGCGGTCGGCGACCTTCCGCAGCAGCACCACGCCCGCGTGGCCGATCAGGTTCTTGCCGTCGGCCCGCACGGCAAGCCGGTGATCCCATTCGGTAGCGTCGGGTAGCCCCGGCCCATTGCTGGACCGGGGCCCCCTCAGAACCGTACGTGCGGTTGGGTAGGCCGCCAGCGAGGTGCCTGTGACCAGGCCCTTTTCCGACGGCCCCCCACCGAACCGGGCATGCTCGCTTTCCGAGCACCA
>NZ_JBSFJX010000392.1:0-3917 GCF_053598275.1 Streptomyces sp. NPDC001156
TTGAGGCGGGTGCGGATCGCCACGCCGGACGGGCCGACGGCCACGAAGGGGGCAGCGATCGTACGCAGCGACTCACCACGCATCGATGCACCCCCCTCCCCAACACGTGATCAGCAACAGGAAGAACGCTACCGGCCGGCACCGACAGTGCCCGCCATGCGCCGTGCGCGCTGCACCACCACGAACAAGTACATGCTCGTGCACACTCACACACACTCCTGCACATCCGAAACCCAACAGCTCCCAGCCCCAGCCAATCCCCAGTCAGCCCGCCACCCGTATGAGGATAAGACACCTCTTTCGGGGCAAAACGCTCTTTCGCGGCATCCCGGCTGGCAGAGCGCATTGCCCCGACATGTAGATGTTTGGATGCGTGAACCGCAGTTTCCCGTGGCTGCCTGTCACCCCAACAGGGGCGCCCGTGCGGCGATCTGTCCGCCAGGATCGTCGGCGAGCACTACGGCCACAGTGGTGCGCTTGCCGACCGGCTCCCGCTCGACCTCGTAGCGCTGGCATACCGCCATCACGATCTCCGCACGGTGCTGCCCCACCTGGCCGGGGTCGGCCGCTCTGGCCACCGGCAGGTCCAGATCGCTGTCCCATTCCATCACCTGGACCGCCCCGTCCTCGACTGCCGGATCCAGCAGTGCCGGGCCCGGCGCGTATTTGAACGCGTTGGTCACCAGTTCGCTCACCACGCGCTGCAGCATGCCCATCACCCGGCCTGGCACCGGAAGGCCGTGCACCGTCTGTACCCGGCTCAGAACCTCACGGGCGAAGTCACGGCTGCGCGCTATGCCGACGAGGTCGCCCTCCAGGGCAGCGAGCAACACCAAGCTGGGCACACCCACCGGCGCTCACCTCGGGCGGGCATTGACGCCGTAACGATCGGCCGCAACGGCCTCAACCGCTGGGAATCCGGGCCGACAGTGGTCTGCCTTTCAAGCGGCTGACTGCCGACGCCGGCGACGACCGACTGGCAGCTCGCCTGATCAGCTGAGAAGCACATCACACGAAAGGGTTGCCGCTGCCACATATACCTCGCCATCCACCCTTCGCGTACGAGAGTGAGTCATACGGCTTAACCGACCTCGAGCGGATCCCATCGCGCCCGTCTCGCTGGATCCCTCACCGACGAGGCGGGTTGCGTAACGTCGAGCACGGCCGCTGTTCAGTAGGAGAGGTGCAGCGGATGCATGGCATCACCGACGGCCCTCTCCACATGCGCGCCAACACGGGACGGGTGAGGCTGGTGACATGGCCGAACGTCACGTGATCGTGTCCCCGCCTGACGAGACGGGCGGTCGGCACGGGCACGTCGGTGGCGAGACGCTGGGGACGGCGTACAGCCTGCACGATCTGAGCGTGTTCTTGCGGCGGGTCGGCTTGGAGGGCCTGGATGAGGTCGATGTGGCCGACCTCCCCCTGATCGAATGGGATGGCGGAGGGGCCGAAGACTGGGCAGCGACGCCGTGAGAACGGCCTGGGCGGCCGTGCCACGTTATGGGCACCCAGGCCAGCCTTCGTCTTGCGTGCGGGGGCAAGCCCGTCACGGGGGTAAACGAGCTTGCCCCTGCACGCAGACGCCCGCGAACCTCCCCAGAGTGCAGGCGCCTCGACCCTGCGCGGGATCACTTCCTTCAGCGCCTCGGGCCACAGGAGTGTCACGGATGCCAGGGGATAGACGCGAGATCAACACCGCCGTGCAGAACACCACTTGGGTGCATCACAACCACATCACATGCCCTCCATGGCCGGCCCGCGCGGCGGAACAATACGGCACGAGACGCGCCGCCTATCCCGGACACCGTGAGACCGCCCCGGCCCGCACCACGGCCGCCCCGCGCCGCACACGACCAGGTGGACGGTCAGGGTGCGCCACAGCCGTCGCGCCTGAGCCTTGGCCCCCGCCGAGCCGCCCAGGAGCCCACGCCCGAGCCGCAGGCCTCACGCCGAAGCCCCGGCCAACGTCGTCCCGATGCGGGCCCCTCGCGCCAAGCCCGCCGCCAAGGCCGCCAGCCCGGCCGCTGACGGCGAGCCCAAGCCGCGCCCGGCCCGCAAGCGCATCCCCACCAAGCCCGCCACCTCCTGACCCCACACCCGCGCCGGGCCGCCCACCCCACAAGGTGGGCGGCCCGGCCCATACCGCCAGGAGAACCCAAGGCCACCGAGCCCGAAGCCGAGCGGACCAACTGCCGCCGGTCACGCCAGCCCCGGCAACATCCGCCTCGACGGCTGCGACATCAGGTCATTTTCACAGGACTCCTCAACATTTTCACAGGACTCCTCAACTGCGGCTGAGGCACAGCCTCCACCTGCCTGTACATTGCATCGAATGGGCAAGAATCGAATGCATATCCGTCATGGGTCGCAGGCCGACATCACGTGTGCGCGGCCTGCGGAGCGCGACCGCATAGGGGTGCGCACACCATGATCAGCCGCCTTCTCAGCCGACGGAAGGCCTCTCAGCGGAGGGGAAACCCACTCACCGGACTCACCGTGCCGCCCGGCGCGGGCCTCCTCATCTGGCGGGTCCTCGACCCCACGGGTGAGCCCGTGAGTCAAGCCGAGTTCACGCTGCACGACAGCCACAGTCGCAAGGTAGTGAGTGGTGAGGCCGATCCCTACGGCCTGGTCGTGGCGATGGTTCCGTTCGGAAAATACCGACTGGCCGTCTCCGCCGAGGGTTTCGCCCCCTACCGGGACAACATTCCGGTCACCGATCACGGGGGACCGGCCGCCCCCCGAGACATCACGCTCCAGATAGCCCCATCGCTTCCGCTGCCCGACCCCGGCGAATGGGAGATCGAACAGGCCCACACCCGGGTCGGGTTCGCCGCACGCCACATCGGTCTCGCCCAGGTCCACGGCCGCTTCAACAACTTCGCCGGCGCGATCCGGATCGGCAACACCATCGAGGACTCGGCGATGCATGTCGTCATCGACGCCGCTTCGATCGATACCAATGTGCAGATGCGCGACGATCATCTGCGGTCCGCGGACTTCCTCGACGTCGAGCACTACCCCACCATGGAGTTCTACAGCGACCGCTTCGTGCACCGCGGCGGAAACACCTGGGCGATCACCGGCGGGTTCACGCTGCACGGTGTCACCCGCACGGTGACCCTCGACGCCAACTACGGCGGTATGCGCGTCGGCATGGAGGGTGAGACCCGCTTGGCGGTCAGCGCCACCACCGAGTTGCACCGCGAGGACTACACCATCAACTGGAAGACGATGCTGGCCCGTGGCATCGCAGTCGTTGGCTCCAACATCAAGGTGGATCTCGATATCCAGATCGTGCCCAAGGGCACGCAGCTGAAGTTCAAGTAACGGCAATACGAGCCGTGAACGATGTGAGACACCTGCCCGCGAACTCGGCGCCGCCGCACACGAATTACACGGCCCCGCAGCTTTGGCTGCGGCACCACCAGCTCCGGGTCGCTCGCAATCCACGGGCGCGACTGCACGTCCCGGAACGCGTCGTGCCGTCCCGCCTCGAACATCGCGGCCTGCAGCGTGCCCTTGCTTCGAAATTCGCCCTGGTTAGAGCCTGGTTCTTACTGGCTGACTGGCGAGTGCCCGCACACGGCTCCGGAGTGAATGCGTAGATCGCCCTTCACAGCCCTCTGACCTGCGACGGAGCATGTTTAGAGGGCGTCCGCGACACGGAGTGTGTCGGGGGTGTGTCGGAAGATGCGACCTGACGGGGCGTCCGCGGTGTGGGATCCGTGCTTCGATGCGCAGTGCCTCTGGTGGTGCACCGGGCGGGGCTCGAGCTAGGACAAGCGCTTAGAAGCCGTTATCAATCCGGGTGTGATTGCTTGATTTCCGCTGGTCGGGCTTGGTGTCGGCGGGTGGGTGGCAGGGATGTCGGCGTCGTGTCGCCGCATCGTTGGAGGGCCGGATGCCGTCGC
>NZ_JBSFJX010000393.1:0-3904 GCF_053598275.1 Streptomyces sp. NPDC001156
CCTCACGAAACGGCGCGTCGTACGACCGTCGCTTCCCACCCATGACCCTCAACTTCCCCTTCAGTCACACCTCCACGCTACGAGGGGAAGGTCACCGGCGCCCTTTGCCCAGGACGCGGCTGGGTCAACCAGGCGACGGCCGCGCCAGTGAGCGAATGGCCATTCCACCACCCCGGTCACATCTAGACGGTATGTAGGTGCCGGTCGTGGGCGACTCCGTGACGAGCGCACATGACCTCAGCGACCGCCCCGCCTGCAGTTCGCATCGAGAGAGTCACCAGTCCACGGCTCTGTGCCGCTCTCGTGCCAGAACGGGCGGGGAATCACGGGGAATAGGGGTGCGCAAGGGTACGGCCGCCGGACTCCGTCCAAGAGGGGGAACCCGCAGGTCAGGCGCGTGACTGGCAACCTCGCTCCTAAAGCGGGTGTCGTCCCAACGTGCGCGTGGCTCGCTAGCACGACCGTGGGCTTGGCCGCCTCGAACGCCGCGGGAGCGGTGGTGGTGGAGGCCGAAGCGGTGGTGTGGAACGCCAGCCCGCCCATGCGATCGAGGGCGCCGACGTAGTGACGTGGCTCATAGCGGGGATTTCGGAGTGCCGGGAATCGGAGATCTATTCTTACGGTTGGAGGGCAAAGCAAGCGTGAGAATGGTTCGTACTGCAAGGCGACGGCACACTCCGCCGCAGGTAGCTTCGTTGGCTGCCACGGCGTGCCGGGCCGTCGCTTTGTTCACGACTGCAGGAGGACCGGCCGGCGTCGAGTCGGCAGAAACTGGCGAACGCCCCAAGCCATCGCTACGGGAACGCCGGCCACAGGCTCCTGGAGCCCTGACGCGAGCTATTCGAGTCATCGTCCCAGCAAGAAATGAGAAGTCACATGTCTCGTATCCCTCTGATCCAGCCCGACGCCGCCACTCCTGCAGCTGCCGAGCTGCTGGCTGACGTGAAGAAGGCATGGGGAGTCACTCCCAACATGACCAAGGCGATGGTGAACAGCCCGGCCGTTCTCAAGGCATACCTGGCGTTTTCCGGGGCGCTTGCCGGCGGCGAGCTCCGTCCCGCGGTCCGGGAGCGCATCGCCCTCCTGACCGCCCAGGAAAACGGGTGCGACTACTGCCTTGCCTCGCACATCCAGGTCTCCACCCACGTGGTCAAGCTCGACCAGAGCGAGGTGGAGCAGGCACGCCAGGCCAAGTCGGCGGACCCGCACGCTGATGCGGCGCTGAGCCTGGCAGCGGCTGTTCTGCGGAGCCGGGGCGGCATTACGGATGGCGATGTCGACGCGGCCCGCACGGCGGGCCTGTCGGACGCGGAGATCGCCGAGGTCATCGCGGCAGTGTCGCTGAGCACCTTCACCAACTACTTCAACAAGGCCGTGGCTACGGACCTCGACGGGCCCTTGGTCCAGTACCTCCCGTGAGTGTGCCGTTGCTGTGCCCAGGCGCCTCCGTGCGTCTGGGCACATCCCGCGGCGCGAAAAGCAGACAGTGGCAGGGGGTCAGCACAGCCCAAAGGCCCGATCCGTCCGATGCGGCGTGGATCTAGACTAGGGCGCCGAGAGATCCCGCAGACCTTTCACAGAGCTGCCAGAGGATTCGTTAGGGGTGTGCCGTGCATGAGGCGCCTATCATTGGAGATACTCCAGCGCTCGACCTTGCGAATACGCACTTCGTCATTCGGGGAAAGCCCGTAGAAGGCCTGCCGAACAAAGAAGCCCTGGAACGCTGGCTTACGTCCATGCACACGAGCCAGGGCCTCCCCCCTGTTTCCGCCGCGGACTCAGCAGGTCTGGCGAGTTTCATCGAACTCCGCGATGCTATCCGAATGGTCGCCCAAGCCCTGATGGTGGGCGGCGGAGAAATCGGGGACGCAGTGGATCGAATCAACGACTTTGCGCGCGCTAACCACACGCATCCGAGGCTGATCATGGAGCACACCGACCTGATCGCGCGTTCCGAGTCGGATGCGACTGGCATGCGCAGGCTGCTGGCGGAATTCGCTTGGGATGCCATTGATCTCTTTGGAACCGAACGAAAGAAGCTGCTCCGCTCCTGCCCGGCACCTGATTGTCCGCTGTTCTTCATCAAAGATCACTCACGCCGTAAATGGTGCCGGCCTTCGTGCGCCAACAGGGTACGAGCGGCTCGCGCCTACCGAAAACAACGCAGGACCGCTCTTCCAGGGTCGGGTGTGTCAATTTGACGGCCCTGGCTCACATCCGGTGGCAGCAGAACGTGACTTCGCTCGCTGACATCGTGCGCGAGATGTCAACGAGCTTGTAAGCACGGTGTTTTCCGGGCTGGGCCCCCTGGCTGTCGAGGATGTGGTCGACCAGGGCGCGCCGACGGGGCTGGAGAAGCAGCGCCCCTCCACAGGGGACCCGCTGCCCGACTTCTCCTCCGACCACCTCGACACATCCCGCCGCAACGGCGACCTGTGGGTGCAGACCGGAGCCAACGACGACCTCGTCGCCTTCCACGCGCTGCGCACGATTCAGAAGGGCGCCGGCGGCGCCGCCCGGCTGCGCTGGCAGATGAACGGCTTCAACCGCTCCCCGGGGCGACCGCGCACCCCATGACGGCCCGCAATCTGATGGGCCAGATCGACGGCACCCGCAATCCGAAACCGACCGACACCGACGTCGAAAGGCACATCTTCGTGCCCGCGCTGGGCGACCCGGAGCGGACGGCGAACGGCTCGTACGCCGTCGAACGCCGTATCCACATGCTCAGTTGTACACAACTAAATGGCCCACCCGAGCCATCCTGGAGGCATGATGATCACGCCCACCCCCAGCACCGAGGACACCGCGGGCGAGGAGTCCCTGCGCCTGGACAACCAGATCTGCTTCTCGCTCCACGCCGCGTCCCGCGCCTTCAACAGCGTCTACCGCGTCGTACTCAAGGACCTGGGGCTCACGTATCCGCAGTACCTCGTGATGCTGGTGCTGTGGGAGCACGGAGAGCTGCCCGTGAAGAAGCTCGGCGAGCATCTGCGGCTGGACTCCGGAACCCTCTCGCCGCTCCTGAAGCGACTGGAGGCGGCGGGCCTCGTACGACGGGAGCGCAGCGCCCAGGACGAGCGGTCCGTGCATGTCCACCTCACGGACGATGGCGCGGGGCTGAAGCAGCGCGCACTGCTGGTGCCGCGCTGGATCAACGCGGCGACGGGCTTCGAGCTGGCGGAGATCATGGGCCTCCACGCCCGCCTCGACTGGCTCACCCGGTCGCTGGACGCGGCGGCGCTGGCCCCAGAGTAAGGGTTGGGAGCTGTTCGGTTTCGGATGTGCAGGAGTGTGTGTGAGTGTGCACGAGCATGTACTTGTTCGTGGTGTTGCAGCGCGCACGACGCATGGCGGGCACTGTCAGTGCCGGCCGGTACCGTTCTTCCTGTTGCTGATCACGTGTTGGGGAGGGGGCAGATCGATGCGTGGTGAGTCGCTGCGCACGATCGCTGCCCCCTTCGTGGCCGTCGGCCCGTCCGGCGTGGCGATCCGCACCCGCCTCAAGGGCCTCACGCCGGACGACGAGCAGGTGTTACGCCTGGTCGGCGCGCATCTGGGGTCGCTGGCCTCGAAGGATCTCAAACGCCGGTGCGCCGAGGGCCTGGAGCACTCCGCGGATACGTGGGCGCAGCGCAAGCGGGCCCTGACGCAGGAGTCTTCGTCGCGGTGGGCCGGGAGCATCACCAAGGCCACGCACGATCAGTGGGCGCTGTCCAGGCGTGCCCAGCTCGCGCACATCCACAGCCTTGAGGCCGGCATCAAGACGATCACCCACCGGTTGTCGCTGCCGGTGGGCGAGAAGGGCACGAAGCGGGCTCCGGGCGGATACCGCACCCGGCAGGAGTGGTTCCACAAGTCCCGGCGACTGCATCTGCTCAAGGACCGGCTGGAGCGGGAGCGG
>NZ_JBSFJX010000394.1:0-3851 GCF_053598275.1 Streptomyces sp. NPDC001156
AAGCCCGGGAACAGCCAGCGGTATTGCACGATCGCGTGTCCCGCAGGCCCCTGCGCACCCGCGTCCTCGGCGGGGTCATCAACGAGTACCGATACACGGCTTGAGCTGCAGCGATGACTTTACGAGCCCCACAGGGTGGCCGGCAGTGGTGAGGCGCTGAATATGCTTGGCCGTTCCGATGGCGTGGGTGACGAAGTGCCACGATTGGCCAGCCTGAGCGTCTTGTTCCGTGTGGTCGCTATGGGGTGGCCGAGCGGGTGGTGCCTGAATGCCCACCGCAACCGGCCCTTTGCCCCTCCGCGTCCCACAGACATGACCGCCACCTCATCCGTCGAGACCACCCCCGGGGCACCCTCCTGGCCGCACTGCGGGCACGACGCCACACCGGACAGCGCTGGCTGCCATGGTCGCAGCGTCGAGCCGCACACCGCATGTCTGGCCCACCTTACCGACGCCGACCGCTCCGCCTACTTCGTCGGCCTGCAGATGGGCGCCGACCTCGACCACCGCGGCACCCCCTTCACCGTGGAACTGCTGAACGAACTCCTCGCCGCGCTCACGGACCCCGCCACAAACCGGCCCCACCTGGGCAACGCTCGGTTCGAGGTGGCAGTGTTCAGCGGCGACGCCAGGTTCGACGAGGCGAAGATCAGCGGCGATGCCCGGTTTGACGGAGCGGAGATCGGCGGCGACGCCAGGTTCCATGACGCGGAGATCGGCGGCTACGTCTCGTTCGATCGGGCCAAGATCGGCGGCCGCGCCGTGTTCGGCGCGGTAAAGATCGGCGGCGACGCCAGCTTCGACCGGGCGCAAATTAGCCGCCGCGCCATGTTCGACGGGGCACGGATCGGCGGCGACGCCAGATTTGACCGGGTGAAGGCGAGCGGCCGCGCCGTGTTCAACAGGGCGGAGATCGGCGGAGACGCCAGGTTCTATGGGGCGGAGATCGGCGGCTACGTCTCGTTCGACCATGCGGACGTCGGTGGCGATGCCGTGTTCGACCGGGCGAAATTCAGCGACGTCGCTTGGTTCCGCGGGGTGAAGGTCGGCGGACACGTCTCGTTTCTAGGGGTGGCGTTCGAGCGTGCTGCGGTGATGGGGCCGCTGGTGTGCGCAAGGACGCTGACTCTGTCGGAGGCGGTGTTCGGGGCCGTCGTGACCATCGAGGCCGCAACGGCCGCCCTTCACTGCTGGCGGACGCGGTGGGCCTCAACCGCGGCGCTGCGGCTGCGGCATGCCGCCGTAGACCTGAGCGACGCGGTTTTGGAGTACCCGGTGAGCGTCACCGCCCAATCCCGGCCCTTCGCCGTGCTCGGCCAGGAGATGTCCGAGCCTGGCCTGCGTGATCCCCGCGTGCGGGCCCTATCGCTGCGCGGGGTGGACGCGGCGCACCTAGTGCTCACCGATGTCGACCTCACCGACTGCCGGTTCGCCGGAACCATCCACCTCGACCAGCTGCGGCTGGAGGGGCGCTGCCTCCTACCCGGCCCTCCCTCCGGGCTGCGTTGGCGCGGCGTGTGGCCAGTGCGGTGGACGCCGCGTCGGATGCTGGCCGAAGAGCAGCACTGGCGTGCCGCCCGCCACGCCGCTGCGGATGGCTGGACGCCCGCGCCGGACCGGGTCGGGGCGCTGGAGCCGGCCGCGCTGGCGCCGGTGTACCGGCAGCTACGCAAGGCCTTCGAGGATGGCAAGAACGAACCCGGCGCGGCCGACTTCTACTACGGCGAGATGGAGATGCGCCGCCACGATCCTGACACCCCCCGCGCCGAGCGGGGCCTGCTCACCGCGTACTGGGCACTGTCCGGCTACGGGCTGCGGGCCTCGCGCGCCCTGGGCTGGCTGCTGGCGGCCATGACCGCCACCGTGTTGGCGATGATGCTATGGGGCCTGCCGCAGGAGGACCCGAAGCCGAACAGCACCGGCACCCTCACCGGCCACAGCATCACGCTGACCACCGACACATCCGATCCTGTAAACCCCGACGGGCCATACCGGAAGCGTCTGTCGACCGAGCGGTTCGACAAGTCCCTGCAGGTGGTCATCAACTCGGTGGTCTTCCG
Source organism: Streptomyces sp. NPDC001156 (assembly GCF_053598275.1). Classification (NCBI taxonomy): domain Bacteria; kingdom Bacillati; phylum Actinomycetota; class Actinomycetes; order Kitasatosporales; family Streptomycetaceae; genus Streptomyces; species Streptomyces sp. NPDC001156. The sequence continues at coordinate 2,061 of NZ_JBSFJX010000394.1, forward strand.
CTCCTCTGGCCAGAACCTGACCACCGCCGGCACGTACACCGAGATGGCCTCCCGCCTTGCCGAGCCGGTCCTGCTCGGCCTCGCCATCCTCGCCATCCGCGGCCGGGTGAAACGCTAACCTCCCACCGCAGGCGTTGACCCAGGGCATCGACAGCACGCCCCGTTGACCGCGGCGTCTTTCCGTCACCCCGGGAGGCACATTTCGTCGCTTCCCCTCACCAGCCGACCGTTGCCGGACCGGATCCGCACCTCCGACCGCGACGGAGCGCAAGGTGCTTCCGTTGCGGGCGCCGACGTAGACCGGGGTGGGCTGCTCACGCATGGGCCGCCTCCCAGGCCTGCAGCTCCCGGCACGGTGAAGTCGCCGGCGTACGCCTCAGCCGCTCGCTGCGGCGGGGAGGGTGGGGGAGTTCCAGCGGCCGACTCGGGCGCGGCAGAGAAAACGGCCGTGCTGGCCGCGTACGACCGGATGACGGCCGAGCAGGCGAAGGCGTACCAGCAGGCATCCGCCAAAGGGGACGGCGCTGGAGAAGTACACGACGTACAAGGCGCTTGCCATGATCCGGAATGATCTCGACCGGCTGAAGGGGTCGGGGACGGTCGTGCGGGGCGAGATCGGCCACGACCCGAAGGTGACCGGCCTCGACATGGAGGCCAAGACGCCGAAGGCGACGCTGTCGGACTGCATCGATCTGTCGAAGTACGAGGCATACGACGTGAAGGCGAAGAAGGTGATCCCGCTCCCGACCGCCCAGCCGAAGCGGTACCTCGCCACGGCCAAGGCAGAACGGTGGGCAGACGGCCGGTGGATGGTGGTCGACATCACCACCCAGGGTGGCCGGCCGTGCTGAGACGTGCGGTGGCGGCCGCGACCGTCCTGGCCGCCGGTTTCGCGCCCGTTGCCCATGCCGACGGCGGCGGTACCGGCATCGGCGCACCCGGCTGCGAAGGCGCGACGCTCTACGTCCAGGTGTGCGCCCAGGACGGCGGCAGCGCGCCGGGCACGGGCGGCACGCACGGCGGCAAGGGTTCGGCCGGCGCGTCGCAGGCGGGGGAGTCCAATGCCCCGAAGTGCACCTACACGAGGATGAGCCCGCAGCGGCCGAAGGACAGCCTCATGTACCGCAATCCGCAGCCCGGGAAGACCGGAGCGGTCTACGAGATCCGATGCGAAAGCGGCCTGACGGTCTGGGACTGGATCGCGGACAGCGCCGCGCCCGGCGGACCCGCGATCGATCCGGAAGTCGTCGCGCAGCGTGCGGTGGATTCCATGAAGCTGGTGGGGCCGAAGGTAGCCAGTCCCCGCCCGGCAGGCACGTACGTGGTGGGCATGCCGATGTGGATGTGGGTCGATCAGACCCCGACGACGTACGGGCCGAACACCGCCACGGCGACGGCGGGCGGCGTGACGGTGACGGCCACGGCCAAGGTGTCCACCATCACCTGGGACATGGGCGATGACACGGATCCGGTGGTGTGCCATGGGCCTGGCACCCGGTATGAGCCGTCCCTGGGCAAGGCCACCTCCCCGGACTGCGGCCACGTCTACAAGACCGTCTCTGGTGCCGTCGACGGCCGCTTCCACGGCAAGGCGACGGCCACGTGGACCGTCGACTGGCAGGTCGCCGGGGCGCCGCCGATGCCGGACAGCTCACCGAGGTACGCGAAAGCGCCTTCACCGTCAACGTCCACGAGGCACAGGTACTGCATTGAGGGCCGTACCCCCTCGCAGGAGCGCCCCCGCATCGGCGGGGAAGACGAGACCGAGCCCTACTGCCGTCCAGCCCGACG
>NZ_JBSFJX010000395.1:0-3787 GCF_053598275.1 Streptomyces sp. NPDC001156
GGGTGCGGATCGCCACGCCGGACGGGCCGACGGCCACGAAGGGGGCAGCGATCGTACGCAGCGACTCACCACGCATCGATGCACCCCCCTCCCCAGCACTTGATCAGCAACAGGAAGAACGGTACCGGCCGGCACTGACAGTGCCCGCCAAGCGGTCGTGCGCGCTGCAACACCGCGAACATGTACATGCTCGTGCACACTCACGCACACTCCTGCACATCCGAAGCCGAACAGCTCCCAACCCCTGTGTCATGGGTCGAGGCCGAGTGATGCCCACGGGCCTCTACATGTCCGCCTGGGACCTCGGCACCACCCACCGATCCGTGCGGCGTCTCACGGCTGGCCTGGGGCGGCAGATGCTCATCCCTGCGGGCAGCAACCTCGGGCGTACGGGCACCCGCACCCACCAGTTCGTGGTGGTGAGGAGTCTCGATCGAGGACACGCGGTCGGCGGCCGTCGGTTCGTGGGGCGCCACCGTCGTGGCGGGCACGCCGTCCTTGCCGGGAATGAACTCCCCATCGGTTATGCGGAGGTGGAAGCCGTCGGATAGCTGGAGGAAGCTGTGCGTGGCGTCTGAAGCCGCAGCCGCGTCGGTGGCGGCGCGCACCCCGGCGGTGAGGTCGGCGACCCTCGGCAGGGCGCGGGCTGCCGCGCCGGCTGTCTTCGTTGCCGCGCCGACCGGGTCCAGCACTTCGCCGACCTTCGACAGCGTGCCGGCCACCCGGGCCAGCGCGCCGGCCTCGCCCGCCTTCGAGGCCGCTCCCAACGGGCCCGCCCCAAGGGTGAGGCCGTTGAAGATGACCGTGCCCATCGCCTTACCCGGGTTCGTCTGCCAGTCGTCCCAGCCCACGAACGACTTGGCGAACTCCTTCGCGTACGTCTTGTTCTCGTCCATCAACTGCTTGTGGATCGGCTGGAGACTGCCGTTGTCGCCGTACGGATCCGTCAGGTAGCCCTCGGCGCCGATCACCACCCTGGCCAGGCCCTGGCGGGTGGCGTCGCCCTGCTCGCCCGGACTGAACAGGTCCACCAGCCCCTCGACCGCCCCCTTGGCGTTGTCGAAGATACTCAGCCCGGCTTGCTGCAGGTGATAGTCGATCCCGCCCGGCAGCGCCTCGTAGTGCTCCGGACTGCCCCATGGCAACGACGGCGCCTGCGCCAGCTGCTGCGCGCTGAAGCCGTAGGCGCTCTTCTGCTCGGGGCTGCCGTCGTTGATGTGCCACTGCGTGCCGCCCACCAACGCCGTGATCTTGTCCGCGCACGCCACCTCGGCCCGCTGGAAGGCCGCGACGGCCGCGTTCACCCCGTCCCACAGCGCCTGATGCTCGTCGACCTTCGCCTGGTCCTTGCGCCAGGACGTGAAGAACGGGTTGTCGTCTCCCTTGACCGACGCCACGAACGCCGCCGCCTGCCCGCGCAGCGTCTCCAACTGCTTGACGATGTCGGCGACCTGGACCGCGTACTTTTCCAGCGCACCGGCCACTGTCTCCAGCTTGTCGGCGATGCTGCCGCAGGTGTCCTGCACTGCCTGCGTCGTCGCGAACAACTGCTCGGCCTCGGGCGCCTTGTAGGAGGCGTCGAGGTGCTGGAAGCGGGTGTGCACGTCTCTGCCGTGCTCCCGGATCGCCTTCGCCGCCCGCCGCAGCGAGGTGATCTCACATCGCAGCTCGATTAGGTCGCCGGTGAACGTCGGTATCTTCTCCGGACTGATCATCGCTTGCCGTCCGCCTTCTTGCGGGCTTCCTCCAGGAACGCCGTCACATCAGGTGGCAGTGTCGCGTGCTGCTGGGCATTCCATGCCTTCTCTAGATCTCCGGCCAGGTACGCGTTCGTCGCCTCGATCGCGCCGTTGGTCGAATCGCTGGCGCGCAGAGGCAGGAATGCCACGTCCGTCTCGGTGCCTTCGACGAACGTCCCCAACGCCACGGCCGCCAGACCTGCTGCCCGGTTGCCGCCGCTGGTGCTCTCTCCGCTGAAGGACAGCGTGCCTGTCGCCTCCATCGCGGCCCTGCACGCTCCGCCCGTACAGCGTGATCCCGGCGTTCATGTCGCCGGCGGCCTCCCTCACCCGAGAGATCACTGACTGCACACCCGCAGGCGCAATGTCCCACCCTGTCACACCAACCCCCGCACATCCACAGGCGGATACGTTCCTGCGGTAGAGCCCACTATCGCCTACTCCACTGACAACAGGATCTTCATCACTACCAGTTGACTCGTTGCACAAGCAACGTGCTTTCGGTCAAGGGCGGTTGATCCAGCGGCATGTATGCGCCGGTGTGTTTCAGTTGGTTGCTCCTGTCTGATCCCCAAGCTTGCGGCAGATTGCGCGCCCGGGCTCAGGTGCGCCGATTGCGCGCAACTGGGCGGCCCGCAGGTCAAGGGGACGCTGCCGTTGCGACGTGGACTGGGGGCAAGTCGCGCGCTGGGCAGGCCCGTACCACCTGCGGCCGTTGCCGTACATCTCGTGCGGCGACGGATGCGGCATTTCTTGTGCTAACTCCCGTGGCATCGGCTGTCCTTGCCCCATGGTGCGGCCCGCATGATGGCTGGTCACCACGCCATTTCCGCGTGGTCGGGACCCTGACATGCCCCTCAACAGTCCCCAACCCCACGACCAAACAGAAGAAAAGGGTGCGGGCGGCTTATCCGCTGCTCCCTGGGCAGTTGCGCGTCGACCGGCGGTCTCCGCACTATCGGTCGGCCTCCACTCGGTCCGGCACCCGAGGATACGCACGAGGCGTTCCTCAGACTCGCCTGCTGCCTGATCACCCTGTGCTGCTCGAAATGTCGTCGTCGCAGGTGGCAGCGGTGACGGTTCGTCGGCTGGGAGCATGCCCGGATGATCGTGTCCCTGTTGTACAAGGTAACCCGGAAGTTGCTCTCCCTGCCGTCGTTGCTGCTCCGCGGGGATGCGGCGAAAGACGCTGAGCTTCTCGTCCTGCGCCACGAGAACGCGGTGCTGCGACGGCAGCTGGCCAGCCCGGTCCGCTACGAGTCAGTCGATCGGTTGTGGTGTGCTGCCTTGTCGGGGCTGATACCTCGGTGTCGCCGGCGCGAGGTCTTCCCGGTCTCTCCGGGCACCCTGCTCGGCTGGCATCGCCGATTCGTCGCCGCGCAGTGGGACTACAGCGCGCGCAGGCGCACCGGTCGGCCGCCGACCGTCACGGCGCTCAAGAGCCTCGTACTGCGACTCGCCAGCGAGTATCCGCGATGGGGCCACCGGCGGATCCAAGGAGAGTGGGCTCGGCTCGGGCACCGGATCGCAGCCTCGAGGGTGTGGGAGATTCTCCACGCAGCAGGCATCGACCCCGCGCCGCGTCGCTCCGGTCCGACCTGGCGTGAGTTCCTCACCGCCCAGGCCGAAGGCATCATCGCGGCGGACTTCTTCCCCATCGACTCCGCGCTCGGCAGGCGGCTCTATGCGCTGGCCTTCCTCGAGCACGGCACCCGGCGTCTGCGCATCACCGGCGTGACCGCCCATCCGACGCGGGAGTGGACGGTGCAGCAGGCGAGGAATCTCGCCGCCGACCTCGGGATACGCATGGAGTCCCTGCGGTTTCTGCTGCGCGATCGAGACGGCAAGTACGGCGAGGCGTTCGACGCGGTCTTCGAGGCAGAGGAACTGAACGTGATCAAGAGTGCACCGCGGGCGCCTTGGATGAACGCCCACTGCGAGCGCGTGGCGGCGCCTTCACCAAATGCCTCCGAGGACGCCCCGGCCTTCAGGCCGGGGAGGAATCGGACCCCTGCGGAGCAGGGCAGGAAACGGGGTTTCGCCCCCAG
>NZ_JBSFJX010000396.1:0-3745 GCF_053598275.1 Streptomyces sp. NPDC001156
GCACCGCCGCTGCCGGGCACGGCCCCGAAGGCGACGCTCGGCTCGGGCAAGCAGACGGACACCACGTCCACCACCCCCGGCTTCAAGCGCACCGGTCAGTGGGAGACCGCCCGTGGCTTCGCCGAGAGCCTGGCGCTCGGCGGCACCAAGGACTGGGTGGGCGTCTTCAGCGGCGGGACCGTCGCCCGGTACGACGCCCAGGGCAGGCAGGTGTGGAGCCGCGGAGCCACCTCCTTGTACAAGGACTGGCAGGTGACCCCCGACAACTGGTTCCAGCCCTACCCCTATCTGCCGAGCCTCTATGCCGGCTACAACCCGTACCAGATGTCGGCCACCGGTAGGCATCCCTACGTGACGGCCGACTTCAACGGCGACGGTGTCCAGGACGTCGCCGTCGCCTACGCGGTGGGCGACTGGCCGTTCCGGCCGTTCTCCTCACCCGGTTCGAAGGTGGACTACGGCACCTTCGTCACGGTCCTGGACGGCCGTAGCGGGAAGACGGCGTGGAGCAAGCTGGTTCCCGGCTACGTCGGCACCATGCTGTTCCAGGACGGCAAGCTGATCGTCGCCAACACGGTCGGCCCGGACTGGGGCGGCGATCCGGTACCCGAACAGGGCGACAGCCGCAGCAATCTGACCGCCTACAGCTTCGGCCACGCCGGTGACGGCAAGCTCACCGGGACCGCCGACTGGACCTACTCGACGCACGCGCCCTGGGCGTACTGGGGCGATCTGACGTCGATGGGAAGCGGCCGGATCGCCGCGTCGTGGTCCGACACCCCGATGGACCTGGGAAGCCCGCGTCCGGCGGACGGCAACGTGCTGGTGCTCGAGACCTCCGACGGCAGCGTCATGGCGCACGCCAAGACGCCCGGCTACCCGCGCATGCTGGTCAAGGATCCGGGCGCGGACCGTGTTCTGGTGGTCGAGCAGAACGATCCGTTCGACAAGGTGCGCTGGGACCTGACCGCGATCGATGCGCACAGCGGTGAGCGTGCGGTGCTCGCCTCTCGTGAGGGCACTGTGCCGGAGGCGTTCAAGGTCCTGCCGAACGCGCACGGCGGGCAGCCCCGGTTCGCGGTCGCAGAGCTCGGCATCGACGCCGACTTGTCGGACGGTCAGAGCACGATCTCCGGCTGGGACGCTCAGGGCCGCACCCTCTGGTCGTACACCACGGCCTCCACGATCGGCGGACCGAACGCCCCGACCATGGAGCTGTCCTCCGACGCGAAGGGTAGCGAGGTGTTCGCCTCGCTCTCCGACCCGACGAAGGCCACCGCCGCCACCCCCGCGGGTCCCGAGCACACCCAGCTCGTCGGACTGAACACCGCGAGCGGTCACCTCGACTGGCGGCAGGACGGCGCCGTCTCCGGCGACACCCTCACCCAGTACCAGGGCGGACTCCTCACCGTCGGCTTCGACGGCACCGCCTACACCGTCAACCCCCACAGCGGCACGTCGCACGCCATGCCCCTGGCCGGCGACCTCTACGCGGCCGTTGCCGCGGACGTGAACCGGGACGGGACCCAGGACCTGATCGTCTCCGGCCAGAGCCGGGGTGTCTTCGCCCTCGACGGCAGGACCCTGAAGAAGGCGGCGCCGACCGTCCTGTGGCGGTCCACGGTAGACAGCTCGGTGCACGCCCTGCGTCTGGTGCCGAACCCCGGCAAGGACGCGGCCGGCGACTCCGTCGTGGCAGCGACCGACCGCGGCTTCACCGTGCTGGACACGCACAGCGGTGAAGTGCGCGCGAACGTGCACACCGGCGGCTACGTCGCCTCGCTCACGGTCGTGGGCGACGGCCACGGCGGCTCCGCGATCGTCGTCCCGGGCAGCAGCCTGACCGCGTACACCAAGCAGGGCAAGAAGCTGTGGACGTACCGGCCGGACGGCACGGAGGGCAAGAGCCTGGTCTTCTCGACCGTCACCACGGACGGCGCCGGCCACCTCTTCTTCGAGTACGGCGGCACGCACAAGGGGATCGGCCTTCCCACCAAGGCCACCGATCCGGCGCCGACGGCGGTCAGCCTGGACGCCGCCACCGGCACCCCGAACTGGACCGAGACCCCGAGCGATCCCGGTGCCGTCGCGATCGTGCCGACCAACCCCGCCCTGGCCGACCCGAACGTCCCGAGCGCGGACGGGCACGGTGTCGCCTTCGCCTACACCGGTGACTTCACGACCTACCAGCACCTGGTCCAGATCCTCGATTCCCGCACCGGCGCGGTGATCAAGAACTACGAGAGCCCCGGGATGTCGCAGGGCCTCGTCGCCTCCAAGAAGACCGGTATGGTCGAGATGCGCGAGTTCAACGACTTCGTGTACCCGGCGGACGGTGGCGAGCCCTACGACCTGCCCACCTTCCTCGGCTTCAACTCCGGAGTGTTCGCCAGGTCCGTCGGCGGAACCGAGGCGTTCGTCGGCGCGTACCAGAAGCTGTGGTCCTACGACACGCCCTTCGCGGACAACGACGGGTTCCTCCGCGAGAGCGCCACGGACTTCGCCCTGGGGGCGAGCCAGGTGGAAACGGCCAAGCTGGGCGACGGCCCGGGTGACGACATGATCGGTCTCGCGCTCGACTGGCGGGCCCTGAACATCTCGGCCCAGGCGATCGGCGGCGCTGTCAACGACATCGACTACTTCCCGCACGGCCTGACCACCTACAAGCTCTCCGAGGACGAGCCCACCCGGATCCCGACCCCTCCGAACGGAGACACGACGGCCGCGGCCCCGCAGACCGCCGCCAAGGCCGGCCAGTCCCCCGTCGACCGGATGCGCAGCGCGAGCCCGCTGAAGGACCTCAGCATGCCGATCGGCACCGCCTCGGTGCCGATCGAGATCCAGAAGACGGTTCCGGCAGCCAAGAAGCAGAGCGCGGGCCAGGACAACGCCAAGGAGGTCGCCCCCGGCTACACCCCGCAGCAGATCCAGGCACGTCTGGGCCTCAAGGGCGACGGCACGGGCCAGACGATCGCGATCGTCGACGCCTACCACTACCCGACGGCGAAGGCCGACCTGAACCACTTCGCCGCGCACTTCAACCTGCCGCAGACCTGCGACACGGCCGGCACGGGAGAGGACTGCTTCGACTTCCAGCAGCTCTACGCGGACGGCGCCCAGCCCGACGTGGACACCGGCTGGAACGAGGAGGCGGCGCTGGACATCGAGTGGGCGCACTCGGCGGCCCCGCACGCCAAGATCGTCCTGGTCGAGGCCAAGGACCCGACCATGGCAGCGCTGTCCCGGGCCCAGGACGCGGCCGCGGCACTGCACCCGGCCGCGGTCAGCAACAGCTGGGGCGCCGGCGAGTTCTCCGAGGAGGCCTTCTACGACGACCACTGCAAGCTGACCGACTCCGTCTGCGTCCAGTCCACCGGAGACTTCGGCTACCCCGGCAGCTACTCCGCCACCAACCCCTACGCCCTGGCCATCGGCGGCACCAACCTCCGACTGGACGCCGACGGCAACACCATCGACGAGACGGCGTGGAGGTCCACCGGCGGCGGCCTGAGCTACTTCGAGCCGCGCCCGGCCTACCAGGACGGCGTGCAGTCCTCGCCGCTGCGGGCCACGCCGGACGTCAGCTTCGTGGCCGACCCCGCCACCGGCGTGCCGGTCTACCTGACGATGACGTACGGCGGCGCCTCCCACTCCGTGTGGTTCAAGGTGGGCGGCACCAGCCTGTCCGCCCCGATCTGGGGTGCGATCATCGCCTCGGCCGACCAGCTCCGGGCCACCGCCGGCA
>NZ_JBSFJX010000397.1:0-3742 GCF_053598275.1 Streptomyces sp. NPDC001156
GCACCGCCGCTGCCGGGCACGGCCCCGAAGGCGACGCTCGGCTCGGGCAAGCAGACGGACACCACGTCCACCACCCCCGGCTTCAAGCGCACCGGCCAGTGGGAGACCGCGCGGGGCTACGCCGAGAGCCTGCCGCTCGGCGGCACCAAGGACTGGGTGGCCGTCTACAGTGGCGGCACCGTCGCCCGTTACGGCGCCCGCGGCAAGCAGGTGTGGAACCGCGGAGCCACGTCCTTGTACAAGGACTGGCAAGTGACCCCGAACCACTGGTTTCAGCCCTATCCCTACCTGCCGAACCTCTATGCCGGCTACAACCCGTACCAGATGTCGGCCACCGGTAAGCAGCCGTACGTGACCGGCGACTTCAACGGCGACGGTGTCGAGGACGTCGCCGTGGCCTACGCGGTGGGCGACTGGCCGTTCCGGCCGTTCTCCTCCCCCGGTTCGCAGGTGGACTACGGCACCTTCGTCACCATTCTGGACGGCCGTGACGGAAAGACGGCGTGGAGCAAGCTGATTCCCGGCTACGTCGGCAACATGCTGGTCCAGGGCGGCAAGCTGATCGTCGCCAACACCGTCGGCCCGGACTGGGGTGGCGATCCGGTGGCCGAACAGGGCGACAGCCGCAGCAACCTGACCGCCTACAGCTTCAGCCGCGCCGCTCACGGCAATCTCGCCGGGGCCGCCGACTGGACCTACTCGACGCACGCGCCCTGGGCGTACTGGGGCGATCTGACGTCGATGGGCACCGGCCGGATCGCCGCGTCCTGGTCCGACACACCCATGGACCTGGGAAGCCCGAGGCCGACCGACGGCAACGTACTGGTGCTCAACACCTCCGACGGCAGCGTCGCGGCGCACACCAAGACGCCCGGCTACCCCCGCATGCTGGTCAAGGAGCCGGGCGCGGACCGCGTCCTGGTGGTCGAGCAGAACGACCCCTTCGACAGGGTGCGCTGGGACCTGACCGCGATCGACGCGCACAGCGGCGACCGCACGGTGCTCGCCTCGCGTGAGGGCACCATCCCCGAGGCGTTCCAGGTCCTGCCGAACGCGGACGACGGGCAGCCCCGGTTCGCGGTCGCGGAGCTCGGCATCAACGCCGACATGTCGGACGGTCAGAGCACCATCTCCGGCTGGGACAGCCACGGTCACACCCTCTGGTCGTACACCACCGCCTCCACGGTCAGCGGGCCGAACGCCCCGGTCATGGAGCTGTCCTCCGGGGCGAAGGGCGGCGAGGTGTTCGCCTCGCTCTCCGACCCGACGAGCGCCACCGCCGCCACCCCCGCGGGTCCCGAGCACACCCAACTCATCGCGTTGAACTCCACGACCGGTCACCTGGTCTGGCGGCAGGAGGGCGCCGTCTCCGGTGACACGATCACCCACTACCAGGGCGGACTGCTCACCGTCGGCTACGACGACACCGCCTACACGCTCGACCCCCGCAGCGGCAAGGCGCAGGCCACGCCCCTGACCGGCGATCCCTACGCGGCCGTCGCGACGGACGTCAACAGGGACGGGGTCAAGGACCTGATCACCGGTGGCCAGAGCCGCGGTGTCTTCGCGCTCGACGGCAGGACCCTGAAGAAGGCGGCGCCGACCGTCCTGTGGCGGGCCACGGTCGACAGCTCGGTGCACGCCATGCATCTCCTGCCGAACGTCGGCAAGGAGGGGGCAGACGACTCCATGGTGGCCGCGACGGACCACGGCTTCGAGGTGCTGAGTGCGCACACCGGTCAGGTGCGGGCGAATGTGCGCACAGGCGGGTACGTCGCCTCGCTCACGGTAGTGGGCGACGGCCACGGCGGATCCGAGATCGTCGTCCCGGGCAGCAGCCTGACCGCCTACACCCCGCAGGGCAAGCAGCGGTGGACGTACCGGCCGAAGGGCACGGAGCACAAGAGCCTGGTCTTCTCCACCGTCACCACTGACGACACCGGACACCTGTTCTTCGAGTGCGGCGGCACCCACGAGGGGTTCGGCCTCCCCACGGAGACCACCGACCCGGCGCCGACGGCCGTCAGCCTGAACGCCGCCACCGGCACCCCGCTCTGGACCCGGACCCCGACCGGTGCCGTCGCGATCTCGCCGATCAACCCCGCTCTGGCCGACCCGGGCGTCCCGGGCGCGGACGGGCATGGTGTCGCCTTCGCGTTCACCGGCGATTTCAGGACCTACCACCACCCGGTCCAGATCCTGGACTCCCGCACCGGCGCGGTGATCAAGAGCTACGACAGCCCCGGAATGTCACAGGGCTTCGCCGCGTCCAAGAAGACCGGCCTGGTCGAGATGCGTGAGTTCAACGACATGTTCTACCCGGCGGACGGCAGCGACCCCCAAGACGTGCCCACCTTCTTCGGCTTCCACTCCGGAGTGTTCGCCAGGTCCGTCGGTGGAACCGAAGCGTTCGTAGGCGCCTACCAGGCCCTGTGGTCCTACGACACGCCCTTCGCCGCCAACGACGGGTTCCTCCGCGAGAGTGCCACGGACTTCGCCCTGGGTGCGAGCCAGGTGCAGACAGTCAATCTGGGCGACGGACCGGGTGACGACATCATCGGTCTCGCGCTCGACTGGCGGGCCCTGAACATCTCGAGCCAGGCGATCGGTGAGCGCGTCGGTGACATCGACTACTTCCCGCACGGCCTGACCACCTACAAGCTCTCCGAGGACGAGCCCACCCGGATCCCGGTGCCTCCGACCGGTGGCGCACCGGCCGCCTCCCCGCAGGCCGCCGCCGGGGCCGATCACTCCCAGGGCAACAACCTCCGCAGCGCGAGCCCGCTGAAGGATCTCGGCATGCCGATCGGCACGGCTTCGCTCCCGATCGAGATCCAGAGCAGCACTCCCGCGGCCAAGAAGCTGAGCGCGGGCGCCGACAACGACGGCGAGGTCACCCGCGGCTACACCCCGCAGCAGATCCAGGCACGCCTGGGCCTCAAGGGTGACGGCACCGGCCAGACGATCGCGATCGTCGACGCCTACCACTACCCGACGGCGAAGGAGGACCTGAACCACTTCTCCGCACACTTCAACCTGCCGCCCACCTGCGACACGGTGAGTGCGGGAGCGGACTGTTTCGACTTCCAGCAGGTCTACGCCGACGGCACCCAGCCCGAGGCGGACACCGGCTGGAACGAGGAGGAGGCGCTGGACATCGAGTGGGCGCACTCGGTGGCCCCGCACGCCAAGATCGTCCTGGTCGAGGCCGAGGACCCGACCATGGCCGCGCTGTCCCGGGCCGAAGACACGGCCGCGGCACTGCACCCGGCGGCGGTCAGCAACAGCTGGGGCGCCGGCGAGTTCTCCGAGGAGACCTTCTACGACGGCCACTGCAAGCTGGCCGACGCGGTCTGCGTCCAGTCCACCGGAGACTTCGGCTACCCCGCCAGCTACTCCGCCACCAACCCCTACGCCCTGGCCATCGGAGGCACCAACCTCCAACTGGACGCGAACGGCAACACCGTGAACGAGACGGCGTGGAAGGGCACCGGCGGCGGCCTGAGCTACTTCGAGCCGCGGCCGGCCTACCAGGACGGCGTGCAGTCCTCGCCGCTGCGGGCCACGCCGGACGTCAGTTTCGTGGCCGACCCCGCCACCGGCGTGCCGGTCTACCTGACGATGACCAACCCCGACGGCACCACCAGCTCCGTGTGGTTCAAGGTGGGCGGCACCAGCCTGTCCGCCCCGATCTGGGGTGCGATCATCGCCTCGGCCGACCAGCTCCGGGCCACCGCCGGCA
>NZ_JBSFJX010000398.1:0-3656 GCF_053598275.1 Streptomyces sp. NPDC001156
CGGCCCCCCGGGCGCCGCCCCGCGGGCCCCGCCCCTGGGCCCGCCGCACCCGGCCACGGGCGCGGCGGCACGAGGGCCGCGTGGTCAGCCGGTCTTTGGTGTGGCGCGACCACCGAGGTGGATGTAGCGGGAGTTGTCGGTAAGGGTGTAAAGGACGACGGGGGTCCACGCGGCGACGTCCTGTTCCCGGGTGACGAAGAGGCCGGCGTCCGGATCGACGGCCCTCAGCGGCATCCGGTGCGGTGGCTCCTCGAGGCCGGCCAGCCCCTCGGTGGGGGTCACGGTGAGGTGCGGCGTGCCGTCCTCGCACGGCGTGAGGTCCATGCGCACGCCGTGCCGCTCGTAGCTCCCGTACCAGTCGGCGAGATCCACGGGGATGCGCTCGGCGGGCGGCTGCGGCGGCCCGGGCACGCGCAGCCCGGCGGTCTGGGGGAGTATCTCGTTCGCGACCGCCCGGAAGAGCTCCCGGGTGCGTCCGCCGTTGGTGAGCAGGACGATGACGACGTCCCGGTCGGGGAGGATGCGCAGGAAGGCGCTCTGGCCGATGGTGCCGCCGTCGTGGCCGTAAAGGGTCCGGCCCTCCCAGGTCGGCAGGAACCAGCCCAGGCCCCAGTGATCGGCGATGGTCCAGCGATCCGGCACCGCCACCTGCGGCTCGCGCATCGCCTGTGCGGAGGTGGCGGACAGCACACGGGTGCCGTCCGCAGCGACGCCGTCGGCGAGGTGCATACGGGCGAAGGCGACGAGGTCCTCGGCGGTGGCGACGACGATGCCCGCCGGACCGGCCGAGCGTGGGATGTCCCAGCGCGGCGCGGGTCGCGGCCAGTCGTCCACTGTGCCGTCCGGCACCGGCAGGTGCCCCATGGCCGCCCGGAAGCGCAGCACGTCCTCGGGCAGGGTGAAGGTGCGGTCCATGCCCAGGGGGGCGAGGAGACGCTCGCGCAGGGCGGTGTCCCACAGCTGGCCGGTGAGCACCTCGATCACCCGGCCGGCGACGGCGAAGCCGGTGTTGCAGTACGACTGGGTGGCACCGATGGGGTGCGACTGGCCCAGCTCCGCCAACCGGGCCACGAACCGCTCCAGCACGTCGTCCCCGCGGCCGACGTCGGCGAAGACATCGCCCTGGATGCCGCTGGTATGGGTGAGCAGGTGACGCATCGTCACCGACGCGGTCACGTCCGGGTCGGCCACCTTGAACTTGGGCAGCGCCTTCACCACCGGCTCGTCGAGGTCGAGCAGCCCCTCGTCCACCAGTTGCATCACCAGGGTGGTGGTCAGCGTCTTGGTGATGGAACCGATCTGGAACAGCGAATCGGTCGTGGCCTGCACTCCCGTACCCCGGTTGAGCACGCCCGCCGCCGCGAGAGTCGTCCGGCCGCCCGCGTGGACGGCCAAGCAGGCGCCGGGTACGCGGTACGCGCGGGCGAGCTCTTCGAGCCGTCGTCCCAGTTCTGCCTGGTCCAGTGTCACCGTTGCTCCTTCGTCGCGCTCTCTTCATCGGTGGCGGCCACCGCGGCGAGCGAGGCATGCCCACCGTCCGACGGGCCGCCGCGTTCTTCGGCGATCCCCGGGGCGTCCCGGGTGGGGCCGGCCGCCATGAGGCCGCCGGCGGCCGCCAGGTCGTCGGCGAAGTGGCAGGCGGCCCGGTGGGGCCGCCCGGCCGCGCCGAGTTGCGGGTCCAGGGTCAGGCACACCGAACGGGAGGCGTTCGCGCGCGGCCCGACGGGGCAGCGGGGGTGGAAGCGGCATCCCGCTGGGGGATGGTGGGGATCGGGGGCGTCCAGGTCCCCGGACGGCGTGCTGATCTCGCGCCAGGACCGGCCCAGCCGGGGCACGGCTGCCAGCAGGGCCTGGGTGTAGGGGTGGCGGGGCCGGGCCAGGAGCTCCTGGCTGGGCGCGGCCTCCACGATGCGGCCCAGGTACATCACGGCGATGACGTCGCTGACGTACCGGACCACCTCGAGGTTGTGCGAGATGAACAGCATCGAGGTGCCGGAGCGGTTCTGGATGTCGCGGACGAGGTTGAGTACCGCGCCCTGCACGGAGACATCGAGGGCACTGGTGATCTCGTCGGCGATGATGACGTCGGGGCGCACCGCGAGCGCCCGTGCGAGGGCCACCCGCTGCCGCTGGCCGCCGGACAGGCGCCCAGGGAGCATGTCCGCATGCTCCGGGGAGAGCGCGACCAGATCCAGCAGCCGGCCGATCTCGCGGCCGCGTTGCTCGCGTGTCAGGCGCGCACCGGCGCGGGCCTGGGCCTGTAGTGCCTCGTCCAGGGTGGCTCCGACCGTCATCCGCGGATTGAGCGAGGCGTAGGGGTCCTGGAAGACCATCTGGATCCGCCGGCGGCGGGCTGTGTCGGAGGTGATGTCCTCGTCGTCCAGCAGGATGTGGCCCGCGGTGAGGGGAGCGAGTCCGACGATGGCGCGGGCAAGGGTCGATTTACCCGAGCCCGACTCACCCACCAGGCTGACGATCCTTCCCGGGGGCACGGTCAGGCTCACCCCGTCGACCGCCGTCATGGCTCGGCGACCCCGCCCGTACCGTACGGTCAGCCCTTCGATCCGCAACCTGGTCATGCCGGCCCCGCCTTGGTGGTCGTCGTGTCGGTACGGTCCGCCGAAAACGGCGGACGCGGATGCCAGCAGGCGACCCGGCGCCCGTCCCGCAACTCCAGTGGCGGCTGCTCGCTGCGGCACTTGTCCGATGCGAACCGGCAGCGCGGTGCGAAGGCGCAGCCACCGGGCAGTTCGAGGGGCTGCGGGGGCCGACCGGGGATGGTGGCCAGCGGCTGGTCCCGATCGCTGGCCATGTGGGGCACGGCCGCCAGCAGCGCCTGGGTGTAGGGATGGGCGGGGCCGTCGAGCAGGGAGGCGACGTCGATGTCCTCGACGATCCGGCCTGCGTACATCACCACCACCCGCTGGCACAACGAGGTGACGACCGAGATGTCGTGCGAGATCATCAAGATCGCCGCTCCCGTGTCCTCGTTGATCTGGCCCAACAGCCGCACGATCTGTTCCTGCACGGTCACGTCGAGCGCGGTGGTCGGCTCGTCGGCGATGATCAGTTCGGGGTCCCCCATCAGACCCATGGCGATCATGGCGCGCTGTCGCATGCCGCCGGACAGCTCGTGCGGGTACTGGGCCATCCTGATGGCGGGGCTGGGGACACGTACCTGGTGCAGCCGACCCTGCGCGAGCCGCATCGCCTCCGCGCGCGGCAGGCCGAGGTGGACCTCGCTGGCCTCGGTGAGTTGACGCCCCATCTTCAGCGCGGGGTTGAACGAGCTCAGCGGGTCCTGGAAGACCACAGCGGTCATCGAACCCAGCAGCCTGCGCTGCTCGGGTGCGCGCAACGATGCGGGGTCCCGTCCGGCGATCTCCATCCGGCCGGCGGTAACCCGGCCCGGCTGTGGCACGAGCCCGGCGATCGCCAGGGCCGTCAGCGTCTTGCCGCTGCCCGACTCGCCGACGATGCCGACCCTCTCGCCGCGCCCCACGTCCAAGCTGACGCCCCGGACGGTATGCACCGGCACGGGCGGGCCGGGGAAGACGACCGAAAGGTCGTGCACGCGCAGCGCGTACGCGTCGGCGTCGGCCGTGGGCACGGCCGTCTCCTGCCCGGCCGTCTCCTGCCCGGCCGTCCCGGCCGGC
>NZ_JBSFJX010000399.1:0-3636 GCF_053598275.1 Streptomyces sp. NPDC001156
GTCCTGATCCGTATTGCTGTCGCTGCGAGGATTGACGATCTCCGCTGCCACTGTCTTGAACCCCTTAGATGTTCATGGTTTGAGGGTGACCACTCCTGGTTGAGGGGTGGGCGGGACCGCGTATGACCTTGAGAACTGATGGGTACGGGTGCATACGCGACGGCGCGCCGCACACGCGCCCTGAGCCCCGGATGAGGGGTGTAAGGAACCTTCTTACCCGACGGATGGTGTCCCGGACGAGTCCATAACACGAAGGTCACACGCCGGTGAGATGACTCATGGCCGAAAATACGGACAAGTCGGCAACGCACAGACCCCGTGATGATCACACGCGCGGAGCGAGATCGTCCGGATCCCGGGACGCACCGAAGATCTTCCGGCCGGAACGAAGGATTCCCGCACAAGGTCCGGCGCCGGTCTGCGGTTCGAGGCGGTTCGGGGGTCACCCGTTATCCGATTTTGACATCGCTGGTCCCCTGAATAACCGAATCCAAATGGCAAGATGCCTCAACCACACGAGGTCGCGACACCCGAAGGTGTGTGTTCTCGTCGACCCCATCGGCACAACTGATCCCGCCGGAGGAACCCACCATGGCCGCAAGCTCCACCCGTCGTACGACCGCCACGCGCTCCCGGATAGCCGCGGTCGGCGCCGTCGCGGTCGCGGGCACCCTGCTGGTCGCCGGCTGCGGTGACCACACCGACAAGAGCAGCAACAGCGGCGACGGCAGCTCCAGCTCGGCCGCGGCGCCGCTCGCCGACAAGCTCCCCAAGGACATCCGGGACGCCGGAGTCATCAAGGTGGGCTCCGACATCGCCTACCCGCCCGTCGAGTACATGGAGGGCGGCAAGGCCGTCGGGATCGACCCGGACATCGCGGACGCGCTCGGCAAGCAGCTGGGCGTGAAGTTCGACTTCCAGAACGGCAAGTTCGCTCAGCTCATCGTGGGTCTGCAGGCCAAGCGGTTCAACGTGGTGATGTCCGCGATGAACGACACGAAGGACCGCCAGAACGGCATCGACTCGGACACGGGCAAGAAGGTCGGCAACGGCATCGACTTCGTCGACTACTTCACCGCTGGTACCTCGATCCTGGTCCAGAAGGGCAACCCGAAGGCGATCAAGACCCTGGACGACCTGTGCGGCAAGGTCGTGGCCCTGCAGCAGGGCACCACGTCGGAGGGCATCGCCAAGGCGCAGAGCACGAAGTGCACGAAGGACGGCAAGAAGGCCATCACGCTGCAGACCTTCGACACCGACCCCGAGGCGCTGCTCCGCCTCAAGCAGGGCGCGTCCGTCGCCGACCTGAACGACTTCCCCGTCGCGGCGTACAACGCGAAGACCTCCGGCGGCGGCAACGACTTCGAGGTCGTCGGCGACCAGATCGAGGCCGGCCCGTACGGCATCGGCGTCAGCAAGGAGAGCACCCAGCTGCGCGACGCCCTCCAGGCGGCCATGGCCGCGATCATCAAGGACGGCGAGTACCAGAAGATCCTCGAGAAGTGGAACGTCACGGACGGTGGGGTCACCGAGGCGAAGATCAACGGCGGCTCCTGAGCCTCAGGCACCACTGAAGGGCTGTCACCGTGACTGACACTGTCGACAAGACTCCGGCGCCGACGGTGCCGCCGGAGCAGATCAAGGCCATTCCGGTTCGCCACTACGGTCGCTGGGTGGCGGGCGCGGCGGTCGTCGCCATCCTGGTGCTGATCGGGATCGCCTTCTCCAATGCCAAGATCAACTACGGCGTGATCCCGGACTACCTCACCGACGGGACGATCCTGTCCGGCGTCTGGCACACGCTGTACATCTCCGTGCTCGCCATGGTGCTGGGTCTCGTCCTGGGCGTGATCCTCGCCGTGATGCGGATGTCGTCGAACCCGGTCACCAGCACCGTGGCCTGGTTCTACGTGTGGTTCTTCCGCGGCACTCCGGTCCTGGTCCAGCTGCTGCTCTGGTACAACATCTCGCTCGTGTTCCCCATCCTCAACCTGGGGTTCTACAAGGACGAGATGAACCAGGTGATGACCCCGTTCCTGGCGGCCCTGCTGGGACTCGGTCTGAACGAGGCCGCGTACATGTCCGAGATCGTCCGGGCCGGCATCCAGTCGGTCGACGAGGGACAGACGGAGGCGTCGCACGCTCTGGGCATGACCCAGGGCAAGACGCTGCGGCGCGTGGTCCTCCCGCAGGCCATGCGGGTGATCGTGCCGCCGACGGGCAACGAGTTCATCAACATGCTGAAGACCTCGTCGCTGGCCTACGCGGTCCAGTTCAACGAGCTCATCAAGCGGGCCCAGGACATCTCCAGTACCTCGCTCGCGGTCGTGGAGATGTTCTTCGTGGCCTCGATCTGGTACCTGATCCTCACCACGGTCTTCAGCATCGCCCAGTACTACATCGAACGCCGATACGCCCGCGGTTCGTCGCGCAACCTGCCGCCGACACCGCTTCAGCGCCTGAGGAAGAACCTCCGCCTGTTCGGTTCGTTCCGCCGCCCGGAGGTGGCCCGATGAGCAGTCTCGGCAAGGGCATCGCCCCGAGCACGACCGGTCACCCGATGGTCAAGGCCGAGGGGGTGCACAAGTCCTTCGGTCTTGCGCACATCCTCAAGGGCATCGACCTGGAGGTGAACCCGCGTGAGGTGTTCTGCCTGATCGGCCCGTCCGGCTCCGGCAAGTCCACCTTCCTGCGGTGCATCAACCACCTGGAGAAGATCAGCGCGGGCCGGCTGTACGTCGACAATGAACTGGTCGGCTACCGGCAGAGGGGCGACAAGCTCTACGAGCTCAAGGAGAAGGAGGTCGCGGCCCAGCGGCGGAACATCGGCATGGTGTTCCAGCGCTTCAACCTGTTCCCGCACATGACGGCGCTGGAGAACGTCATGGAAGCTCCGGTCCAGGTGAGGCGCGAGTCCAAGGCCGTGGCACGGGAGCGCGCGGAGCGGCTCCTGGACCGGGTGGGCCTCGGAGACCGGAAGGGGCACTACCCCGCCCAGCTCTCCGGCGGCCAGCAGCAGCGAGTCGCCATCGCCCGGGCGCTGGCGATGGAGCCGAAGCTGATGCTCTTCGACGAGCCGACCTCGGCCCTCGACCCGGAGCTTGTCGGCGAGGTGCTCGACGTGATGCGGGACCTGGCCGAGGACGGCATGACGATGATCGTCGTCACGCACGAGATGGGCTTCGCGCGTGAGGTCGGCGACTCGCTGGTGTTCATGGACGACGGCGTGGTGGTCGAGGCCGGCCACCCGCGCGAGGTCCTGACGAACCCGCAGCACGACCGGACCAAGTCGTTCCTGTCGAAGGTTCTGTAGAGCACGTCGCGGACTGTGCAGAGCGAGAAGTGAGTGGGCCCCGTGTCGCAAGGACACGGGGCCCACCCACTTCGGCGATACGCCGAGCCCGGCCAGCCGCGACCGATACCGCAACCGCGGTGAAACGGCAGCGTCTCTGACTTGTTGAATCGAGCCCAGACGCGCGGTCTGCAGCCGTAGCGTGCAGGGTGCCGGTGGGCGCGGGCTCGAGCTGTCTCTTGCCGCCTCGTGGGGCTGGCTCACAATCAGCGTGCCGCTGCCGACCGGCACCCGCGCGGTGTGGCTCGACAGAGGCGTGAAGGTGACGCAGCGACTTCAAGTCA
>NZ_JBSFJX010000400.1:0-3615 GCF_053598275.1 Streptomyces sp. NPDC001156
GCGGATACCACCTGCCCAGGCACAGACACCAACCCGAAACCCGCTCAAAAACCCGTCAGAAGATCCACTTCAGGCCACGTCGGTGGATCAAGGCTAAGGCGCGTCGTTGGGGAGACTCGGCCTAACCATCGGCGCAGGTGGTCGTAGTCGTATCCCGGGAGCGGATCGGCGGGATGTTGATCTTGAGGAACGCCTCGCCGGGAGCCAATGTCCCCGGACCGGGACTGCCGACGGCACAGCGCGCTGGCGTAGGGCCGCCCGGACTTCACACATCGCCGCCGCACCGTCTCGTAGGAGACGACGGCGCCGCGTGTTGGAATATCCGCTCCTCTGCCCCGCGGAACGACAGCGGGAACCGGTGATACCGCCATACGCAGCGCCAGATGGCCTCGACCGGGTAGGGGTGGCCCTGTGCGACGCCGGCGACCCAACCGGACGACCTTTCCAGCCAATCAACCCCAAATCATCCCACCGGCGCAATCAACGCGCCAATGCCCTCGAACCGATCACGTGCGTAAACGCCGTCGTGATCAGCCGATAGGGACGTGATCACGGCCTGATGTGCGGAGGCGGTGTGAGCGTGTGAAGAACTTTATATGTGGCTGCCAGTTGGGCGCCCGATGGGACTTGTCATGCCGCGGGCTGCCCCCCTACGTTCGATCACCATGCTTGCATCCCCGATGATCAGCGTCATAGTCGCCGCTCACGACCTTCAGGGACACCTTGAAAACTGCCTGAATTCGATCCTAAACCAGTCTTTCCGGGATGTTGAGGTCGTCGCGGTCCTGGACCAGTCTGCTGAGTGCCCTGCGGACTTGGTGGATGACTATGCCCGGCGCGACGGGCGGGTCTCGGCCGTGCGCCTGAAGGACGTCGTCGGCGTTAGCCGGATACGCAACGCAGGGGCCGAGCACGCAGCCGGAGATTACCTGCTGTTCCTGGACAGCGATCACATCATCGGGGATGCAACCCTTGAGGCTATTGCCAACCAGCTACGAGCGGCAAACGAGCCGGACGTTCTTCTCTTCGGGCATACTCGCCTGCATCGCCGCCGCTCCTGGCCCGGTGCCGCCGCCGGGCTGCTTGCCCGGCAGGGACATGAGCCCTTCGCCCCGATCGACCAGCCCGAGTTTTTCGGTGCTCCCGCCTACTCCTGGGACCGTCTGTTCCGCCGCGACTTGTGGACCCGGCAGGGACTTGCATTCCCCGACGGCTTCTACGAGGAGGTCGCGGTCGTCCACCGCGCCATGCTCGCCGCTGACCGGATCGGCGTCCTGAAATGGAACTGCGTCCAAATCCGCCGTCGGCACACTCAACACCCTGCAGGCGCGCCGGGCGGCACCCATTTCGACGTCTTCGCCCGCTACGAAGAGAGCTTCGGCTTGCTCGAGGAGCGTAGCGCCCTGGACGTTGTGGCTCCGTTCCTCTTCACTCGTATGATTCGTCACTACCTCTTCCTTCTCAATCTCGAGGGATGCCTCTCGCGCACCGAGCGCCCTGAGTTCTTCGACCGCGCCAGCGAGCACTACCACCGGTTCCTCCCCGCCGGCTATGAGCGGCCTCACGGCCGCGAGGGTGTCAAGTTCCAACTCGTCGCGAGCAGGATGTACAGCGCTTTTGAGGCCGCCAGGCTTCCTCAGTTCGCGCGCAGCTTCGTCTCCCGAGACGCCACCGTCCGCGGAGGGTAGCCCGGGCTGGGCGGCACATTAAGACGTTGTTTCCGTGGCGTCGTTGACGCTTGGCGGATGGGCTGAGCGTGGGCCGCGTGGGCTCCTGATCGCGCGGGATGACACCCGCATGGCATCCCGGTGCGACGGCAGTCGTACCTCGTGAGCGTCCAGTGGGTCGAGTGCAGCAGTGGTCCGTTCGTGGCGTTGGGTTGCTCGTGTGCTATGCGGGATCGGGCTCTTTCCAGGGCAGTACATCGACCGTCTCAAGGGGCCAGTGGTGGTCCCTGTCCCTGTCGGGGTGTCGTGACTCGGCCTCCTGGACGTACTGCTCGTGCCAGTGAGCTGAATCCATGGCCGGCAGGACGTTGAAGCGGGAAACGAGAACCGAACTCGCGCTCAGCGACCCCTGTCACTTCGCCCACCGAGAGGCCTGGGCGCCCGTGCCACGCCACGTGTTGGGCGCCCAGGCCGGTCCTTGCGGGCAGGGGCAGACCCGCTACGGGGGGGGTTGCGAGCTGTTCGGTTTCGGATGTGCGTGAGTGTGTGTGAGTGTGCACGAGCATGTACTTGTTCGTGGTGTTGCAGCGCGCACGACCGCTTGGCGGGCACTGTCAGTGCCGGCCTGTACCGTTCTTCCTGTTGCTGATCAAGCGTTGAGGGAGGGGGCAGATCGATGCGAGGTGAGTCGCTGCGCACGATCGCTGCCCCCTTCGTGGCCGTCGGCCCGTCCGGCGTGGCGGTCCGCACCCGCATCAAGGGCCTCACGCCGGACGACGAGCAGGTGTTACGCCTGGTCGGCGCGCATCTGGGGTCGCTGGCCTCGAAGGATCTCAAACGCCGGTGCGCCGAGGGCCTGGAGCACTCCGCGGATACGTGGGCGGGGCGCAAGCGGGCCCTGACCGACACGTCGTCCTCGCGATGGGCCGGGAGCATCACCAAGGCCACCCACGATCAGTGGGCGCTGTCCCGGCGTGCCCAGCTCGCGCACATCCGCAGCCTTGAGGCCGGCATCAAGACGATCGCCCACCGCCTGTCGCTGCCGGTGGGCGAGAAGGGCTCGAAGCGGGCTCCGGGCGGATACCGCACCCGGCAGGAGTGGTTCCACAAGACCCGGCGACTGCATCTGCTCAAGGGCCGGCTGGAGCGGGAGCGGGCCGATCACGAGGTGGGGCGGGTGCGGGTCGTGCGGGGCGGCAAACGCCTGCTCCACACCCGACACCACCTCGACGCGGCGCAGCTCACCGAGCACGCGTGGCGGCGTCGTTGGGAAGCGGAGCGCTGGTTCCTGCAGGCGGACGGCGAATCGGGCAAGCGGTTGGGGAACGAGACGATCCGCGTCACCCCGGACGGCGAAGTCTCCCTCAAGCTCCCCGTCCCGCTTGCGCACCTGGCGAACGCCCCGCACGGCCGGTACGTCCTCGCCTCAACCGCGGTCTTCCACCACCGGCGCGACGAGTGGGCCGACCGCATCACCACGAACCGGGCCGTGGCCTACCGCATCCACTACGACACAGACCGCTGCCGCTGGTACCTCACCGCCTCGTGGACGATCCCGCCGGTCACCACCGTCCCCCTGTCCCAAGCCCGCACCGGCGGTCTGATCGGTGTCGACACCAACGCCGACCACCTCGCCGCCTGGCGGCTGGACGCCCACGGCAACCCGGTCGGCGAACCCCGCCGCTTCGTCTACGACCTGTCCGGCGCCGCGGACCACCGGGATGCCCAGGTACGGCATGCACTGATCCGGCTCCTGCACTGGGCGAAACGCCACGGGGTGTCGATCGCGATCGAAGACCTCGACTTCAGCACGGACACGACGCGGGAGAAGCACGGCCGCCAGAGGCGGTTCAGGCGGTTGATCTCCGGCATGCCCGTGTCCAAGCTGCGGGCCCGGCTCGTCAGCATGGCGGCCGAACTCGGCATCACCATCATCGCCGTGGACCCG
>NZ_JBSFJX010000401.1:0-3611 GCF_053598275.1 Streptomyces sp. NPDC001156
CCGCACCACGAGCACGGTCTGGGTGCCGAGGTACTGGAGGTCGGTCCACGCCGTGCCGGGCGCCACCGAGCCGACGCCGATCCTGCGCTCCTGGGGCGACACGGGCGCGGCCTGCTCGGCGCCGACTACTGTCGGGTCGCCCGGCTTCTGGCGACGGCCCGCCAACTGCTGGCGGGGCAGCGCGTCGACGACGGTCACCGGCCCCTCCGCCGCCAGGGCCCTGGCGAGGTCCAGGGCGATCACGCTCGCGCCGCGCGCACAGCCCAGTTCCAGCAGCGACACCGGTTCCACAGAGCCGCGCACGGCGCGGGCCAGGGACGCGGCGAGCCGTTCGCGGGTCAGCCGGGTCCGTCGGCGCTGCCACGGCCTGCCCGACCGGCGGGGCAGCTCCGCGATGACCGAGGCGCCCAGGTTCGCCGCGATCTCCCGGCGCAGCACTGGACGGTCCGCCACCACCGTGCCGACCGCGGCCAGCGCGAGCCCGAGGAAGAGCCCGAGGACGAGGCCGATCGCGGAGTCGGTGGCGACGGCCTTGGGCAGGGAGTGCCGCAGTGCGCGCGGGGTGTCCACGATCTGCGTGCCGGCGACGACCTGGGGTGCGCCGGTCCGCGCCTCCGCGGCGCGCTCGTTGAAGTCGGAGATGCGCGAGTTGAGTTCGGCACGGCGGGCGAAGAGCGACTCGAGGGTCGCCGACGCCTTCGGGGCGCTGCCCGCCGACTGGTTTCCGATCTCCTTGTTGACCTGGGCGAGCTCGTCCCGCATGCGGTCACGCTGGTCGAGCAGCGCCTGGGCCTCGGCCTGCGCGGTCCTCTGCATCCGCTGCACGTGGTCCGCGACGAACGCGTCGGCCAGCGCCTTGGCCCGGGCCACCGCCTGGGCGTCGGTGTCGCCGGTCACGGTGATCTGCAGCAGGTTGTTGGTCAGCCCGGCACCTTTGTAGTCCTGCAGGAAGTCCTCCGGTTTCTCGGCGGACTTGAGGGACCCCAGGGCCTTGCCGGCGATCTGTGTGGTCTGGAGCAGCTGGACGTCGGTGCGGATCAGCGTTCCGGTGTCGTTCGGCTGGTCCGCTTCGTGCGCGACCAGCACTTCGGTCACCGCGGTCGGCGCCGGCGGCATCGCGACCGCCAGCCCGGAGCCCCCGAGCAGGCCGAGGAGTGCCGTGGCGTACCAGAGGCGGCGGCGCCTGCGCACCGCCACCACCAGGGCCTGAAGGTCGAGAAGCGGAGTGGCGGCCGACGACTCCGCGGTCATGCTGGTCGTCACGCTGAACCTCCTGTGGCCTGGCCGCGAACCGCGAGTGCGAGAGTGGCGTCGTCCGGAGGGTGGTGGCCGGCGGACCGTGTCTCACGGGGGCGGACCGGGTCGGCGACGACGATGCCGAGGACCTCGTGGCGGCCGTCCGCACACGCCTCGGCGATACCGGCGAGCTCCTCCGCGGTCCAGCTGCCCGCGCTGAGGACGACCAGGGCGCCGGACTCGGTGTCGCGGTCCGGCATGATCGGCCGGTCCACCGAGACCTCCACCACCCGCAGCTGTGGATCGCTCTTGGCCTCGGCGGCGAGCTGTCCGGCGGCCAGGCGGGCGATCCCGTCGCCGTCCGGTACGACCACCAGCAGCCGCCGGGGGGCGGGCAGTTGGTCACGGAGGCGGGCACACACCCGCCAGTAGCGGATACGTCGAGCGGCCTCGTCGTCGGACCTCGGCGGGGTTGGCAGGTCCCATCGGGTGTCGACGCCGAGGAGCCGGCGGAGCCGGCTCCGTCGGGCGCCGCCTTCCGGCCGGTGCGCGCCGCGCCCTCCGTCGGGCACCTCCACCGTGCCCAGCAGCACCGATCCCAGCGCCGCGGTGATCTCCGGTTCGGTGCGCAGCCGGCGGTTCGTGCGTGCGGCGGCGAGGTGGCCGACGACCGCGAGCAGGAAGAACAGCAGCGCTCCGGCGGCGATGAGCTGGATCCTCGTCGGCGGCGCCTGGCCGGTCGGCCGGGCCGCCGGCCCCATGACGACCATGCCGGCCTTGTTGTTCGCCGGGTTGGCCTCGTCCAGCTTCGTCATGGCCTCCTCCAGCGAGGTGCTCAGCTTTTCGAGCTCCGTCCGGGCCTGCACGCCCTCCACGGTCTGCCCCGGATCGGCCGCTTTGGCCAGGTCGGTGATGCGGCGGTTGGTCTCCTCGACCTGCTTCCGCAGCGCCTCGGACTCCGTGGCTGCTGCGGAGTCGGTGCCGCCGCCTGCGATCCGCGAGGCGAACTTGACGAACTGCTGGGCCACTTGGTCGGAGAGCTGCTGCGCCCGCTTCGGGGTGTCGGCCGTACCCGAGATCTTGATGATGTTCCCGTCGGCGGCCGAGGCGGTCACCCGGTCCCGCAGCTCGGCGTCGCTGACGTCCTTCCAGCGGAGCGTGGCGGCCGCGCGGTCGACCACCGTCGAACTGGTGACGATGTCGACCTGGGTCAGCAGCTCGCGCTCTTCCCACTGCCCCGGCAGCAGGACCGACGCCGACGTCGTGTACGTCGGTGGGAACACCACCGAGGCGCCGTAGCCGACGAGTGCGCCCACGACGGCGAAGACGGCCAGAAGCCGCCAGCGCCGGCGGAATATCCGCCCGATGGTGACCAGACGTATCGATTCCTCGCTCAACTGCGCTGCCTCTTCCCTGTTCGAACCTGATCGGCCGCCGACACCGGGGTGTGGTCACGGCAGGCGGCGGCGTAGGCAGCAAGCAGCGACGCTTGCGAGTTGCGCCAGGAGAGCGGTCCGCTCACCCGCTCCTGGCCGATCTTGCCCATCCGGGCCCGCTCGTCCGGATCGTCCAGAAGCAGCGCGATGAGCTTGGCGAACTCAGCCTCGTCGTTGGCGGGCGCGTACACGGCGGCCTCACCGGCGGAGACACGCGCCTCCTTCAGGTCGAACGAGACGATCGGCCGGCCCATCGCCATGTACTCAAGGACCTTGTTCATGGTCGACACGTCGTTGAGCGGATTGCGCGGGTCGGGCGAGAGGCACACGTCCGCGGTGGACAAGTAGCGCACCAGATCGGCGTCCGGAATCCGCCCGGTGAACTGCACCTGCTCACCGAGCCCGAGCCGCCGGGACAGCTCCACCATCGCGTCGAAGGCGTCGCCGGAGCCGACGAACACCGCGTGCCAGTCGGTCCGGCCGAGCTCGTCGCGGAGCTTCGCCAGGGCCCGCAAGGCGTAGTCGACGCCGTCCTGAGGGCCCATGACGCCGAGGTAGCAGAGCAGATGCGGCTTGCCGCGCTTCAACTCCGGCTCGGGTGGCACCGGTTGGAACCGCTCGATGGCGGGCGCGCTGCGCACCACGAAGACGTCCTCCGGCCGCCGGCCGCCGCGGCGTATCGCGACGTCCCGGTAGCTCTCGTTCGTGGCGAGCACGACGTCCGCGGCCCGGTAGGTCCACCGTTCCAGCGCGCACACGGCGCGGTAGAGCAGGTCCTCGCCGCGGCCGAACCGGGAGAGGTAGAGCTCGGGTACCAGGTCGTGCTGGTCGAAGACGAACCGCCCTCCGCGCCGCTTCAACCACAGTGCCGGCAGGAACAGCAGGTCGGGCGGGTTGCAGGCGTGGACCACGTCGACCGGGCCGACCTTCCGGGCCAGC
>NZ_JBSFJX010000402.1:0-3606 GCF_053598275.1 Streptomyces sp. NPDC001156
TGTGCTGGCGTCGTCTTTTCCGCCGTTTTTTTCTCGCGGTGTGCGGGTGGGGGGGGGGGGGGCAACCCCCCCCCGCCGACTCTCCTCGTCATTCTGGTCTCCAGCACCCGAGCGCACACCGAGGCGCTGCTTCCTGAAGTGGCCAAGGTCCTCTCCACCGTCGGCCTGCGGCTGTCGGAGGAGAAGCCGCTGATCACGCATATCGACGAGGGCCTTGACTTCCTCGGATGGCGCATCCAGCGCCACCGGAAGCGAGGGACCGACCGGCAGTACGTCTGCAACTACCCGGCCAAGAAGGCCCTTCGGGCCATCAAGGCCAAGACAAAGGCGATCTGCAGGATGAACGTCAGCCTGCCGCTGGCAGTCCTGCTGCACAAGCTCAACCAGGTGCTGCGGGGCTGGACTGCCTACTTCCGCCCCGGGGTGTCCGCCCGGACCTTCCAATACCTGCGCATGATCGTCTGGCGCCAGGTCTTCGGTTGGCTGCCGCGCAAGCACCTCGGCACCGGGTGGAAGGAACTCTGCCGCCGCTACTGCGACGGCAAATGGTGGCCGCACGACGGAGAAGTCGTCCTGTTTCAACCCCGGGGCGGTAGTCACAACGCGCTACCGCACTCGTGGGACGACCATTCCGTCGCCCTGGCCCAGCGCGAGTTGAGGAGATCGACAGTCCAACGGGACTTGTGGAGAGCCCGGTGCTCGGCCAACGGGCACGCCGGGTTCGGGAGGGCGGCATGGAGAATCGGGCCGGGAGGAATCCCGGAACCGCGCTCCATGCCGACCCCACCATGATGTCGCCGTGGTCGACGCTGCTGGCCGGCAGGTGGCCGGGCTGCGGATCAGTGACGATGCCACGGGCTTCCAGTGTGGGTCTGTCTGTGGCAGGAGCTGACCGGCCGTATACAGGAAGACCTCGCACCCGTGCCCCCTGAAGCGAGCCCCGCAGCCTGTCGAAAGAGCTCTTGGCTCCCGATTCGGATGGCGATGCCCCGCTCCGGTGCCCATCAGGGTTCGGAGGCCATACTGGAATGGTCGGGGGAGACATCATCAAGGGCAGACGAGCGGCGATGATGCGATACCGAACCGCTTCCGGCGACCGGCCGGATGACATTCCCGACGCGGCGTTCGCAGCCACGGCCACCACCGATGAGCGGGGCATCGTGACAGGGTGGAGCGAGGGCGCGCAGCAGATGCTCGGCTATCGTCCCGAGGACATCGTGGGGAGGCCAGCGGCCGACCTGCTTGCCGAAGACGTGAAGGAGATGGCCCGGCAGCCGCGGGACGGACTGGTGGAGAGATGGAGTGGAAGGGCGACGCTCCAGCACCGGGACGGCCACCGTGTGGGGGTCAGGGTACTCGCGAACCGCCGCGAGGCAGAGGACGGAGCCGCCGAGTGGTTCGTGGTGTCTGCCGTGCCGCGCCAACCGCGCCCCGACCATAGCAACGCGCTGGTGGAGTGGACGTTCGCCCAGACACCGTGTGCCCTGGCCATCTACGACACAGAT
Organism: Streptomyces sp. NPDC001156; assembly: GCF_053598275.1. Taxonomy (NCBI): domain Bacteria; kingdom Bacillati; phylum Actinomycetota; class Actinomycetes; order Kitasatosporales; family Streptomycetaceae; genus Streptomyces; species Streptomyces sp. NPDC001156. The sequence goes on from NZ_JBSFJX010000402.1 coordinate 1,506, forward strand.
CTGCGGCTGGAGCGGGCGAACGCCGGCATGGAACGCGTACTCGCCCTCACCGAGGACCAGATTCGCGGGCTGCGCCTGTCCGAGATAGCGACGGGCCCCGAGGCCGATAGGTCCGAGGAGGCCATGCGGCTGGCACTGGCCAGCGGCGAACCGCAGCACGTGGAGAGCTACTTCCGTGCACCCGGCGAGAGCCGTAAGCACGCCTGGTCGGTCTCCACCGCCCCGCTCAGGGACCGGACCGGCCGACTGCGCGGTGTGTGCCACGTGGCGCAGGACATGACCGAGCAGTACGAGGCCCGGCAGCGGCTGATACTGATCAACGAGGCCGGTACCCGCATCGGCACCACCCTGGACATCGCACACACCGCCCAGGAACTGGCCGACGTCGCCGTCCCCCGGCTCGCGGATTACATGAGCGTCGACCTGCTCACGTTCCTGCATCGCGGCGACGAGCCGCTGGCCGGCCCGCTGACTGGCGGCCTGCCCACCCTGTGCCACACTGCCCAGCAGTCCGTCCTCGAGGGTTGTCCCGATGCCCTGGTCGAGGTGGGAGCCATGACCACCTATCCAGCGTTCTCGGCGCCGGCCGAGGTGCTGGCCACGGGCCGCCCCGCAAAGTACGAGACGACCGAGTCCACCATCACCCGGTGGGCGGCCGACGACCCTGCCGTGGCCGCCTGGATCCGTGAGTACGGGACGCACTCGATGATGGTGGTGCCCATCCGTGTCCGAGGCATCACCCTCGGCATAGCCCTCTTCGCCCGTCACCGGCGCCCGGAGCCCTTCGAACGGGACGACCTGCTGCTGGCCGAGGAGATCACCGCCAGAGCGGCTGTCTGCATCGACAACGCCCGCCGGTACGGCCGCGAGCGCACCACGGCCGAGACCTTGCAGCGGAGCCTGCTTCCCCAGAGGCTCCCCAGGCAGGCAGCGGTGGAGGTTGCCTCTCGCTACCTGCCGGCCGGCGCCCGGGCTGGTGTAGGCGGTGACTGGTTCGATGCGATCCCGCTTTCCGGTGAACGGATCGCCTTGGTCGTCGGTGACGTGGCCGGCTGCGGCCTCCAGGCCTCCGCCACGATGGGCCGACTGCGCACCGCTGTGCGCACCCTGGCCGACATCGACCTCCCACCCGACGAGCTGCTCACCCACCTCGACGACGTCGTCGTTCGCCTGTCCGCCGAAACGTGTACCACCAGGGACGCCGAAACGGCCGGGGAGATCGGGGCTAGCTGCCTGTACGCCGTCTACGACCCGGTTTCCCGCCGCTGCACCCTGGCCCGGGCTGGCCACCCACCGCCGGCTGTGGTCACCTCGGACGAGACCGCCCACATCCTCGACCTGCCTGCTGGCCCGCCACTCGGCCTGGGCGGCCTGCCCTTCGAAGCGAGCGAGATCGAACTGCCAGAGGGCAGCCTCCTCGCCCTGTACACCGACGGTCTGATCGACGGCCGAGACCGCGACGTCGACGAAGAACTCGACACGCTGCGCAACTCCCTCGTCCAACCCGCCCCGTCCCTGGACGCGCTCTGCGACACCGTACTCAAAGCACTGCTCCCGGCACGGCCCGACGACGACATCGCGCTGCTTCTTGCCCGTACCCGCGCCCTCCACGCCGACCAGGTCGCCACCTGGGACGTCCCGTACGACCCCGCCGTCGTCGCCCAAGCTCGCCGGAATGCCTCCGCCCAACTGACCGAGTGGGGACTGGATGAGGCCATCTTCATTACCGAACTGGTGGTCAGCGAACTGGTGACCAACGCCATCCGCTACGGCCAACCCCCCATCCAGCTGCGGCTGATTCACGACCGTACGTTGATTTGCGAGGTCTCGGACGCCAGCAGCACCACACCGCACCTGCGCCGGACCCGCGTCTTCGACGAGGGCGGCCGCGGCCTGCTCCTGGTCGCCCAGCTCACCACACGCTGGGGCACCCGTCATTCCCGCACCGGCAAGACCATCTGGGCTGAGCAGCTCCTCCCCGCGAGCCGGGGACTGTAAATGAAGGTCAACACCGTTGCGTTTACCGGCGACGACGAGATGCAAGTCCGTTGTCCATGATCTGGATCTGGACGTTGAGGGTGTAGGTCTGGGCCTGCTGGGG
>NZ_JBSFJX010000403.1:0-3591 GCF_053598275.1 Streptomyces sp. NPDC001156
ACGGCCACGAAGGGGGCAGCGATCGTACGCAGCGACTCACCACGCATCGATGCACCCCCCTCCCCAACACGTGATCAGCAACAGGAAGAACGCTATCGGCCGGCACTGACAGTGCCCGCCATGCGTCGTGCGCGCTGCACCACCATGAACCAGTACATGCTCGTGCACACTCACACACACTCCTGCACATCCGAAACCGAACAGCTCCCAACCCCCTGCCGGGCTGGGACACCGACATGCTGCTTCGTGCTGCGGACCGCATCTCAGCAACCGGCGACGTATCCCTACAGCGGCACCTCTTCGCCCGGGTCGAGACAGCGGCCCGACAAGCCGGACACGGCGAAGTGCTGGACGCCTGGGGCGAGGACCTCGACCTTATGCGACCGCAATAGCGCCCTTGGCCCAGCCCCTGTTGGCAGTCTGACAGCCGGTAGGGATCCGAGACGGCGGGTTGTCGCGCAGTAATCGCAGTGCGGCGCGAGCACGCGTGCCGCAGACTTCCTGGGTGATCGTTCTGCAGCCTGTCCTGGAGATCTACGCCTCCGACGGCTTCACCCTCTGGCCTGTCACCGAGTCCGAGCTGTACGGCTTTCTGCCGCTCAGCGGCGCACTCGATCCTGCCGAGGTCGGCACAGCGGTGATGCGCATCGCCGACTACAACGACATCGATCCCGAGACCGACGGTCGCCCACCGCGTCCCGCCGACCCACTCGGGGGCTTCCTGCACGGACTGCTGACCATGGACGACCTTGTCGCACCTGGCGGTCTGCGGATTTCGGACACCGCAACCGGCACCACGCTGCTGCCGGGCTGCTGCAACGGGCTGGACGAGTGGCGTGACTGGCTTGAGGTCGTCGACGGCAGGGGCTGGCCTCCTTCGGTCACGACCCCTCTGCGCTCGCTGAACGGCACGGCGACGTCGTCCGATTCACCGCCGACGCCGAGCATCACAACAGCCCGGCCATCGAGCTACCTGTCGCGGACCTGCGTCGCCTGCTCGCCGGCGCAGAGCGCGACCTGCTCGACTTCCTCCACCTAGCCGCCGCCTGGGCGGCTCGGCACCTGCCTGATTACACCACGCCTGTCACCTCCGTCCTCGGCCGTGCTGTAGGCCTGCCCGCACCAGTGATACGGCCGAACTCGTAGGGGTCTAGGTGTCGGCGTACTACCTCGGATTCGTCGGCAGGGGTCTGCGGTTGAGGTGGTCAGTTGGATCTTTTCGGACTGCCCTTGGGGCCGTGGGCGGTGCCATGACTTTGCCAACAGGCCGTAGACGGCAAGCGGCCCGGCGTCAAGGAAATTCACTCGAAGGAGTGTGAGGAGGAAGTCGGGGTATTGCGAAGCCCATGGCAGTTGGGCGTAGCGTCCTATGCCCCCGGCAGATTGCCGGGACTGCTGACAGGCCGGGCGGGGAGAGGGTGGCGCTGGATGAAGGCGGTTGACGACTGGGCCGAGCGCGGGGCGTGCCGGGGATTGAACCCGGAGGAGTTGTTCGTCGAGGCGTCGGCCCAGCATCGGGTCAAAGCGGTGTGTGCGGGCTGCGCGGTGCGGACGGAGTGTCTGGCATTCGCCCTGGACCAGCGGATCGAGCACGGGGTGTGGGGAGGGATGACCGAACGGGAGCGACGGTCGCTTCTGCGTCGTCGTCCGACCGTAACGTCCTGGCGACGGTTGCTGGAGGCGGCACGTGCGGAGCATCAGAACCGTTCGCGAGGCGGCACGCCCACCGGCCGTCAGGTTTCTGCCTAAGTGGTCCAGTTCGGAAGTCCTTCGGAGGTTGACGTCGGGGGCGGTCTTGTGGCTGGCGTCTGGTCAGATGGCGGGGCTGGCGAGGTGGATCCTGCAGGCGCGGTCGAGCGCGTCTGCGGGGGTGCCCGTGGTGCTGCCGGTGGGCAGTAGGCAGTCCTCGTAGCGGTCGTTGCTGGCCAGGTAGAGGGCGAAGCCCCACCTGCCAGCGGCGCCGCTGTAGCGCAGGCGCATCAGCTTGACCCGTTCGCTGTCGGCCAGTTCGGCTTCCACATATGCGAAGGCTCCGCGGTGGCGGACGTGCAACCGCTGCAGTTGCGGCCAGGCGGTGCGGGCGCGCTCGTCGAGGCGCGCCTCCAGGGAGAGCCGGGTGTGCTCCGAAGGCGTGGGCATGGCGCTCATCCTGCCCGAGGGGCTGATCGCCGGATACGGCAGGCTGGGGCCTGTCGTGATCCACTTCTCTCGATCGGGTTGCCTTCCTTGCCCGCTGCCTGTGCCCGTCCGATAGTCCTGCGCGCCGGCGAGCGTGAGCGGCTGAAGAAGATGGCCTACGGCCACAAGACCGAGTACCGGATGCGCTTACGCGCGCAGGTCGTCCTGCACGCGGCACGCGGACGCTCCAACGCGCGCATCGCCCGCGAGACGGGGCTGCACCTGGACACGGTCCGCTGTTGGCGGGGCCGGTTCGCCGAATGCGGTCTGCCCGGGCTATCAGACCGCGAACGCACCGGTCGGCCACCGGTGTTCACCGCGCTGCAGGTCGCCGAGGTCAAAGCCCTGGCCTGCCAGCTGCCCGCGGAAACCGGCACGCCGTTATCGCGCTGGTCATGTCCGGAACTGGCCCGCGAGGTGGCCGCCCGGGCCATCACCACACCGGTCTCCGTCTCCACCGTGCGGCGCTGGCTCAAGGACGACGCGCTCAAGCCCTGGCAGTACCAGTCGTGGATCTTCATCCGAGACCCGGACTTTCGCATCAAGGCCAGCCGCATCATGGACCTGTACGCCCGTACCTGGGGTGGCGTCCCGTTGGGCGAGGACGAATACGTGATCTCCGCGGACGAGAAGACCTCCATCCAAGCCCGCTGCCGCTGCCACCCCACCCTGGCCCCCGGCCAGGCCAGGGCGATGCGCGTCAACCACACCTACGGCCGTGGCGGCGCCCTGGCCTACCTGGCCGCCTACGACGTCCACCGCGCCCGTGTCTTCGGCCGTAGCGAACCCACCACTGGCATCGTGCCCTTCATGAACCTGGTCACCCAGGTCATGAGCCAAGAACCGTACGCCAGCGCCAAACGTGTGTTCTGGATCGTCGACAACGGCTCGTCCCACCGAGGGCAGGCCGCCATCGACCGCCTGACCAAGACGTTTCCGAACGCCGTCATGGTGCACACCCCCGTGCACGCCTCCTGGACCAACCAGATCGAGATCTTCTTCTCGATCGTCCAGCGCAAGGTCGTCTCGCCCAACGACTTCACGGACCTCGCTGAGATCCGGGACCGGCTCCGAGCATTCGAAGACCGCTACAACGCCACGGCACAGCCGTTCCAGTGGAAGTTCACCACCACCGAACTGGACGATCTGCTGGCCAGACTCGACCGACACACCGCCGATCACCAGGCAGAATCCTCCGCCGCCTCGGCAGCATGATCAACCCCCGAAGGACTTCCGAAACGGACCACTAAGAGTCATCCCATGATGGGATGCCGTGCGCCCAGTTCCTGTTCGGGTACGCTGCCTGTGGGCGGTGCGGTCCCTACTGGGGCGGCTGTTCCGACGTGGGCCTTGTGCCGCTCGCGCGCGGGTCGGGTCTCATTCGGGGTGGGCCGGTACCGGTCGGTGGTATTT
>NZ_JBSFJX010000404.1:0-3554 GCF_053598275.1 Streptomyces sp. NPDC001156
CTGTGCGACATCCCACGGGTTCCCCTGAGCCTCGCCGAGCTCCTAGCCCTGTGGCCAGGGGGTTCTTCCTGCGTCGATGGCTCGACTGTCTGCTGACGTAACTTCGGGATTCCTGAATCGTTCTCGTTTTGTCTGAGTGATCTGCGGTCTAGATGAAAGCGAGGGGCTCGAGTTGGCAGCGTTAGCGGTCGTGCGGGACCTGCGTGAGCACCGGGCCCCGGTCTCGGAAGAGGAGTTGGCCCAGTTCGAGACTGACGCCCTGGCCGGGTTCGTCCTCGCCCGAGCCTCTGCCGGGCTGGCGGACGGGACCATTCGCGGGGACGTCGGGCACCTGGACCAGATACGTACCTGGTTCGGCCGGCCGCTGTGGGACATGGAGCCCGCGGACGCCGACGCCTACTTCGGGCGCGTACTGCGGGGCTCACCCAGCGGCACCCGCCTGGCTCGTTCCCAGGCACTGACCACGTACTTCGCGTTCCTGGAGCTGCGGCACAAGGTCGAACTCCACGCGATGACCGGCCGGGTGGTCGAGTGCCCGATCGACGAGATGAACCGTCCTCGCGGTTGCAAGGACGCACAGCTGCGGATCCCGCCGGTCGAGTCGGAGGTCGCCGGGCTGTTCACCGGCTGGGCCGGAGAGCTGGCCACCTGTCGAAAGTTCGCCCCGACCGCCAGGAACTACACCGCCTCGAAGCTGATGTCCGAGGTCGGGCTGCGGGTGAACGAGGCGTGCAGGCTCGACCTGGACGACATCAAGTGGGATCTGGGCTCGTTCGGAAAACTGCACGTCCGCCACGGCAAGGGCAAGCGCGGCTCAGGGCCACGGGAGCGGATGGTGCCGCTGATCAACGGTGCGGGCCGAACCCTGCGGTGGTTCATCGAGGACGTGTGGGGCCAGTTCGGCGACGACCACACCCGACCCGGCGCCCCGCTGTTCCCTTCCGAGCGCAAGAACGCCGACGGCTCCTCGCGGAGGGTGGGCGACGACGCCCTTCGCAACGGCCTGGTGGCCGCCACCGGGACGCACCTGCCCGCGTGGGCGGACAAACTGACCCCGCACGTTCTTCGGCACTACTGCGCGTCCCAGCTCTATCTGAACGGTCTTGACCTGATTGCAATTCAGGAGGTTTTGGGGCATTCCTGGATCGCCACGACGATGCGGTATGTCCACGTGCAGCAGACCAAGGTCGAGGACGCCTGGGTGGCCGGGATGGAGCGGGCCGCGAAGCGGCTGGAAGGGCTTGTTCGATGAAGTGGAACCTGCGGCTGACGGCCGCGAACAAGGGCATCTGGAAGGCGTCCGAACTGCAACGCAGCCTCGCCGATCACGGCCTGGTGATCTCGGCGGGCAAGATGTCCGGACTGTGGTCTGGCCAGCCGGTCTCCCTCAAGCTGGAGGACCTGGACGTCATCTGCGTCGTCCTGGGCTGCGAGATCGGCGAGCTGCTGATCCCCGAGCCGCAGAAGGTCGCCCGTCCCGGCGAGGACGGCACTGTCCGGGCCGCCGTAGGCTCCCCGGATCCAGCCCCTGCGGTGGTGCCCCGTCGTCGGGACGGCCGTTCCCTGCCACCGATGTGAGAGGGCCCCGTGCGGCCGAAGTCCTGCCCCGAGTGCCTGTCCTGGGGTCTGCTGTTCGACCGGCGCTGCGGAGCGTGCTCGAACTTCGCCGGCGGGCGCGAGGTCGGCATGTGCGGGAGCTGCTCGGGCCGGTTGCCCCTGCGGGAGGGGCACTGCCGATTGTGCTGGACCCAGGCACGCGCCAACGCCGCAGCGCAGGACGTGCGACCGGAATCCGCCCTCCTGGACCTGCGGCATCAGCAGCTCTTCTTCTCACGCATGACAGCGTTGTGGGACAGGAGTGCCAAGCCGTCGAAGCCGACGGGCGGCCGCCGCGGCCGGCCTCTTCGGCCTGCCCCGGCCCCGGCACCGCCTCCCAGCACCACCTGGTGCCAGCTGGCGCTGTTCCAGATCCGCCGGGATTTCACCCGATGCGGGCCCGAACAGGACGACGCGCACCGACACAACCCCTGGCTGGCCTGGGCCCGGCATACCGCCCACCGTCTAGGTGACTCCCGCGGCTGGCCTCGCCGCACCCGCGTCCGCGTCGACCAGGCCCTGATCATCATGCTGACCGGCCACGCCGAAGGCGATCTGATCCAGTACTCCGAACTCCCTCCGGCACTGCAACCCCGAGGCTTCAGCACCGAACACACCGCCGAGGTCCTCGCCCACATCGGTGTCCTCTTCGACGACCGGCCGTCGGCCTTCGAGCAGTGGCTGGAACCCAAGCTCACCGGCCTTGCCCCCGGAATCCGCCGCGACGTCGACGAGTGGACCCGGCTCCTGCACGACGGAGGCCCCCGATCGAAGGCCCGCGACACAACCACCGTCTCCGGCTACCTCAACCGGATCCGCCCCGTGCTGCTGGAATGGTCCACCCGCTACGACCACCTCCGCGAGATAACCCGCGACGACATCCTGGCCCACCTGGCCACCGTCCACGGCTCCCAGCGTCAGCACACCTTGATCGCCCTGCGATCGCTGTTCGGCCGGGCGAAGAGAAACGGCACCATCTTCAAGGACCCGACCAGCCGCATCCGCGTCGGCCAGCGAGAGGACGGCGTCCTCCAGCCACTGCAGCCCGAGCACATCACGAACGCCGTCGCCGCGGTCACCGGACCGGCCGACCGGGTGGTCCTGGCGCTGGCCGCCGTCCACGCGGCACGACCGGGCGCGATCCGCCGCCTGCAGCTCGACGACCTCGACATCGGCAACCGCCGCCTTACCATCGACGGCCGCACCCGACCACTGGACGAGCTCACCCTGCGGGCGGCGCTCGACTGGTTGCACCACCGGCGACGCCGCTGGCCCAACACCGCCAACCCGCACCTGCTGATCAACAAACGAACCGCCCTGGAAACCGGCCCCGTCAGCAAGAACTCCGTCGCCACCACCGCGCTTCACGGGCAGACCGCCACGATCGAGCGGCTCCGCATCGACCGGCAACTCGAAGAAGCCCTCGTCCACGGCCCCGACCCGCTCCACCTCGCCGCGGTCTTCGGCCTCGACGAGAAGACCGCGATCCGCTACGCGAACTCCGCCCGCCAGCTCCTGGAGACAACCGCCGAGCACCAGGAAAACCCCAGGTCTTGACACCCGCTGGATGCCATGATCTCAAGATGCCGACCGAGACCTGGGACCACGAAGGCACCAGCTACCGATTCCTGACGATGTACGCCATCCACGGCGACGGCTGGTGCCTGGAACTGACCCAGACCAGCGATCCCGCCCGCCACCTCATCACCGCCATCGTCCCCGACGAAGACCCGTCCCTCCCGGTCAAGATGATCTTCTCCGAAGGTGAAGTGCCCCTTCCCCTCCTCCGGCGGTTCCTCGACGAGGTGACCGAAGAAGAACTCGCCTGGGGCAGAGAGCCAACCACCAGTAACACCGCGAGTCAGCACCGAACCCGAGGGTCCATCGCCGAGAAGCATGACAACGGACCCTCGGGTTCCTCCTGAGGACCCTTCAGTTTCCCTGAACTCGCGGAGGTC
>NZ_JBSFJX010000405.1:0-3539 GCF_053598275.1 Streptomyces sp. NPDC001156
CCCCGCCCACGTATCCGCGGAGTGCTCCAGGCCCTCGGCACACCGGCGTTTGAGATCCCTCGAGGCCAGCGACCCCAGATGCGCGCCGACCAGACATAACACCGTGTCATCGTCCGGCGTGAGGCCCTTGATGCGAGTGCGGATCGCCACGCCCAACGGGCCGACGGCCACGAAGGGGACAGCGATCGTGCGCAGCGACTCACCACGCATCGATGCACCCCCTCCCCAGCACGTGATCAGCAACAGGAAGAACGGTACCGGCCGGCACTGACATTCAGAGCCCGCCATGCGCCGTGCGCGCGCTGCAACACCACGAACAAGTACACGCTCGTGCACACTCACACACTCCTGCACATCCGAAACCGAACAGCTCCCCAACCCCTGGTGGCTGGTCGCCCGCCATGAGATCGTCCGCAGGTGATTGACGCCGCTGGTGGAGAAACAACCTCAGGACGACCCGACGACCGCACCGCGTCCGCCCTGCGGTTCGCAACGGAACTCGTCGCGTGGGCGGCCACCCCCTGGGCCCTGGCCGAGCACTCATGGTGGCTTGCCGCCCTGTCCGTGGTGGTCCTGATCGGTCTTCCGACCTTCTTGTCCACCCCGGAGGACAAGACCAACGTGATCATCGCAGTGCCGGGATGGGTCACGATCCTACTGGTGCTGCTCCAGCTAGCCGCCGCCGTGATCTCCTCCTGGTTCGCCTGGCCTGCTTGGGCGGCGGTGCCCGTGACCGTACTGGCCGTCGCGACCATCGTCACGGAGCGTCGGCGCTGGAGTTGGCTGCTCTCCGCGAACCAACTCGCCAGCTGAAGCGCTCAGCGCGCCTCACCACATCTGTGCCACCCCCACCAACGACAGCTACGCGTCGGCGGGGCTTTTGATTACCAACTGGCGGTACGCCGACGGCAACTACCAAAACACCGTCAACAACACGTTCTACCCGGCCTCCGGTCAGACGGTGTGCAGCTACAGCGGCGGATTTGGCGCCAGCTCCTACTCGCAGCTGGTGGGTCAGCTCGGCGTCTCCAGCCCCTTCTGATACCGGGAGCAGCTACGCCCAAGCTCCGAAATTTTGTGACGGCCCGTCGGGTTCTCCGGCGGGCCGCTGCCGCTTTTCCAGCCGAGGTCGGCCGCAGCGTGGGGTCGCCGGTGCCGCTGGATCCGGCGAGGTAGCGCGGGCTGACGTGGTACTCGCACCACCGCTTGTCGTTCGGGTCGAAGACACCTGTCGACGAGTTGGCCCGCGTTCGAAGCGGGCTCCGGCGCTGACTGACCACCCGTCCGCCCCGGGGCCGCGGGCCGCCCCTCCTGGGCGCCCCGCGGCGGAAGGAGATCCAGTTGTTCCTGGTCACATCCGACCCCGGCCGGTGGGGGCGGTCTGCACGGCGGCCACGGATGCCCTGACGTCGTGGCGGGGTGTCGGAGCCTGTTCAGCCGGGCGTGCCAATGCTGCGCTGCCCTCGGACGTCTGGGGCGCCGGGGCAGCACGGGGTGCTGGCAGGCCTGTCGGCGCTGGCGTGCGGGGGTCGGTCTTGGGCGCGACAGGGTGGCCGTTCGCTGAGACGATCTACCCGACGGTGGACCATGGCCGGATCAACCTGGTGGAGGCCGGGCATCCCACATATAGGGTTCTGGGCCGTTTCTTACCCTGCTCGATGAAGGGCGTCCTTAGGATGAGCACGCTCTTTTGGAAAACATGCGGGCCGATCGAGACTCCTCGATGTCCCGCGAGACCTGTTGATACGTCCCTTCCGCGGGGCCAGACCAGGACACGCATCGTGCAGACCACCCGTGCCAGGGCCCGGCACCGCTCCGAGAGATCCGACCGCGAGTCCGGGCCGCTCTGCTCGCGCCCCCTGCTGTGGACGGGCTGGGCGACGAGCCGGGCCTTCCTGCTGCTCGCGCTGGCCGGGGTCATCCCGCTGACCAAGGTCGCCGTGCTCAGCGACGTCTCGCAGATCTACCACGGCTGGTACGAGGTCTTCCGGGCCGGGCACTACCCGGTCGGGGACGTCACCTGGCAGTACCCGCCGCTGACCGCCCTGGTGATCGTCGCGCCCGGCCTGCTGCCGCTCGGCTACGCGCACGCCTTCATCCTGCTGGCGGTGGCCTGCGACATGCTGGCCCTGGGCCTGCTGATCCGCGCCGACCGGCGCCGCGGGCGACGGCTGGTCGCGAGTTGGTACTGGGTAATGGGCATCGCACTGCTGGGGCCGACGGTCTTCGCCCGCTACGACATCATGGTGACCGTGGTCGCGATCGCCGCCCTGCTGGTGATCGTCCGGCGGCCGGTCCTGGGCGGGGCGCTGGCCGGGATCGGGGTGCTGCTCAAGGTCTGGCCCGGCCTGCTGCTGCTCGGCGCGCCGCGCGGACGCCGCGGCCTGCGCGCCTGGCTCTCCACGAGCGGTACGGTGGCGCTGCTCTCGCTGGCCGCGGAGGCGACTCTGCCCGGCGCCTTCTCCTTCCTGAACGAGCAGCAGCAGCGCGGCGTCGAGATCGAGTCGCTCGGCGGCACCGTCTTCCAGATCGGCCGCCGCTTCGGCTGGCACGGCACCGTCTCCTACCACTACGGATCGATGGAGTTCCTGGGCCCCTGGGTGAGCCAGGTGGCCACCGCGTCCCTGGTGCTGAGCGCCGTGGCGGGCCTGTGGCTGCTGGTGTGGCGGCTGCGCGCCCGGCACTTCGGGCCGGCCGCCACCGCCGACGCCGCGCTCACCGCTACCCTGCTGTTCGTGACAACCAGCAGGGTGATCAGTCCTCAGTACCTCATCTGGCTGATCGGACTGGCCGCCGTCTGCCTCTGCGCCCGCGGCACCGCCCAGCGACCGGTCGCCCTCCTGGTGCTGCCAGTCGCCGCGTTGACCGTGCTGGAGTTCCCGCTCGGCTTCGACTCCGTGGTGGGCGGCCGACCGCTGGGCGTCTGCGTGCTGGCCGCCCGCAACGTGCTGCTGCTGGCCGCAACACTGCTCGCCTGCGCCCGGCTGTGGCGCTCCACCTCGCTGGTGCCGCTGGAGGCGGAGCCCGAGGAGCCCGCAGGGCCGCGGCTGCGACCGGACGTCCCGGATCCCCGTTCCGCACACGCCATACCGAACGCGGATAGCTGCTCGACGGAGCCGACCACAACGGCCGCTGGTACCCCTACGACCACGTACCAGCCACCCCTCCCTTGACACCACGCTGACCACGCTGGACGACCCCCGACACGCCTTCTGGGACTGACACCACCGTTCCTAGTCAGTGAGCAGGAGTGAGTCTTGTACCCAATCCTGGTCAACTGGCGCATCCCGAAAGGTTGTGGATGCACTGGTCTCCTGTGTTCACGCCGCGTCCGGCGACACGGATCGTGTCCGTGGTCCGGGGAAGCGGGGAGCGCTCGTGTGAGCGGGGCCCGGTGACGGCGCCTGTCGCGCGGTTCCCGGCGCGATCAGGTAATCAGGAACGTTGAACCCTCCCTCCGCTGAAGCAGGGGGATTCCTGGCTCAGGCTGCCTGCGGGCCCAGCGGACCTACGGGTCTTACACCCTCAACACCAGCCGG
>NZ_JBSFJX010000406.1:0-3524 GCF_053598275.1 Streptomyces sp. NPDC001156
CGCCACTCGTCGCGGTAGCCGGGTCGGTCCACGTAGGGCAGGGCGAGCATGCGCAGCAGGTCGTCCCAAACGCCACCTGTGGGTGGCAATTCCGTCCGTCGGACGTGGTTCCCGCGCAGCTCGAACTCGTACTGCAGCCGCTGCTTGGCGTCGACCTCGCGCAGCACCCGCACCGGGTCATGCTCCACGATATGCAGGGCATCCGCCGTCGACTCGAACACCGACGCCTTGCCACCCGACCGGTCGCCCGCGACGACCTCCGTACCGTCCGCTGCGATGATCGACTCGTCGTTGACGGACCAAGGGCCCTCGGTGGCCGCGCGGGCAATCCGTGCGTCCTCATCGAGTTGGACGCGCAGCCACCGAATCAAGTCATCCATGACGCTCACTCTGCGCCGGTAGGCGCGTCGGCGCTCCACGGCCTGGGCGACGGTGGCGCCGTGCCCACGGTGCCACCGGCTCGAGCAGGTCTGCCCCCTGCTCGAAAGCCGACCTGGGTGCACAACACGTGGCTGCAGATCCCCTTTTTGCGAGCACCAACCGCCTGCTGGTGGGCGCGGGCGATGGTCGAGTCCACCGAGACGTCCCAGGTGATCAGTCCTTCGGCGTCGGCCTGGGCCTGCAGTTGCTCGAAGATACGGTGCCAGGTGTGTGCGCTCGTTGCCCTGGATCTTGACCGGCGCTGGTACTCATCCGGACGGGGCGGTACCCGTGCGAATGAGACCAAGGGTGAGACCACTGATCTGTGCGCGCTCGGCAAGAACGAACTGGCAGGCTTCTAGTCCGTAGCTCCACAGGGATGCGTCGACCCAGATCGGAGCACCGCACGGCGAGCGCGTCCCCTCGGCCCGGCGGGCCGCGACCGCGGATCGTTTGTCCTGTCGCCGGTGTGCGGGCGGAGTGCCCGCAGTATGGTGAGGAAAAGTGCCCCTTTGAAGCACTGGGGCGAGCATTATGCGGTCTCCAGCATTCCACTTTCAGCCGCCGTCTGACTTCCACTACACAGCCGAGGTGACGGGCCGCGACAGTGTGTGCGTGTCGGTGGCGCGCCGCTGCATGCGCGATCTGCACGCGTCGGCCGTCACGGTGTATCTGCGGGTGCCTGGGGAGCCGGTCCTGGCGGCTGCGGTGATCGTCGTCTCGTCGTTGGGGTGGCTTGTACCCGAGCGACTGCGGCTGGACGACCCGATATTTGCCTCCACCCGGGCCTATCTCACCGGGCAGATCTGTACGATTCAATCCTTCGATGTAGCCGTAATGCGTCCAGATCTCTGCGCTTTCGGGGCTCCTCCGCATACCGTGACCGCCGCACCACTGGCGGTAGGGGAGCGGCGGGTCGGCACCTTGACGGTGTTCTCGCCACGCGTTGTCCAAGAGCTGTCCACGAGTGAGGCGGATTATCTGCGGGAAACAGCGGCGGGTCTCTCGGGCGAGTTGGACTGCCTGACCGGCAGCGGTGTCTCTTTGTCCCCTCCGGCGCTTCCGCTGGTTGTCTCCCCCGAGGCTGGTGCCGTTCCAGAGACCGGCCCGGCGTCGTCTCAGGAAGAGCACGGATCGCTAGCCCTCTGGAGCGCTCCCCTTCTTTTCCACCTGCACAAACTGGCGATCTCCCTGACGTCGGCAGTGGATACGAAGAACGTGGTCATGCTGACGATTGAGCGACTGATGTCCGGATTCCAGGCCCAAGCGGTGGCCATCAGCCTGATCGAGGGCGACCGGCTCCATGTGGTCGGCGCATCGGGGTGCTCCAAGAAGTACCTGAGATGGCTCAACGGAATCTCGATCAACACGAGCTCACCGGAGGCCGATGCCATCGCGCACCTGAAGCTGGTTGTCTACGAGGCCGGGGAGCGGGGCCAGTCGCAGGGGCAGGGCCGCGTGACGGCGGACGGCCGTGACGAGCAGGTGTGGGTCGTCCTTCCGCTGCTTGCGGGCGGCCACGCACTGGGTGCATGCTCGATCGGTTTCGCCCGCCAACACGTGATCCCCGCCGTGCAGTCATCCCTGGCCAACTTGTCGACGCTGCTCGGCCAGACACTCGAACGCACGCAGCTGTACGACGCACAGCACGCGTTGGCGCAGAGGCTGCAGCAGGCTCTGCTGCCCCGGACGATTCCCCAGCTCGCCGGCGTGCTGACCACCAGCCGGTACGAGCCGCCCGCCGGCGAGGCCGAGCTTGGAGGCGACTGGTACGACCTGATCCAGCTCCCCGCCGGCGGCGTGGCCGCGGTGATCGGCGACGTCCAGGGCCACAGCACCGAAGCGGCCGTGGTGATGGGGCAACTCCGGAGTGCGGTACGCGGCTATGCGCTGGAGGGCCATGATCCCAGCACGGTCCTGTACCGCACGAATCGCGTGCTGATCGACTTGGAGACCGATCTCTTCGCTACCTGCTGCTGCGTCTGGCTCGACCCCGACACCGGCACGGCCCAGGTCGTCAGCGCCGGGCACCCGCGCCCCTTGATGCGCACCGCGGACGGTGCCTACCTGGTGGCAGCCGCCGACATCGGCGTCCCGCTGGGAGTCGAGACGAACCCGTCGTACGAAGCCACCGTCCACACCCTGGAACCCGCGACGCTACTCGTCCTCTACACGAACGGGCTGTCCGGCCGGGAGGGCGAGCTGGCCCTGGAGACTCTGGAAGCCAGCATCGTGGCCTCCGGTGATGAACTGGAGACGCTCGGCGACCAACTCATGATCCGAACGGGCCGCCCGGCACCTCGAGCGGACGACGCCGCACTCCTGCTGCTGCGGTACGAAGGCCCCTCAGCGCAGGCGCAGGAGTACGTCAGACTGCTGCACGTAGACCGCCATGACTTTCAAGGCGTGGGGCGCACACGAAAGTTCCTTTGCGGCTGCCTGGACGGGTGGCATCTGACCTCATTGTCCGATTCCGCCGAGGTGCTGACGTCGGAAGTCGTCACCAATGCCCTTCTCCACGGGGACAGCGACGTCGACGTGTGTCTGCGCGGGTACCCGGACCATCTCCGGGTGGAGGTACGGGACAGCGACTCCCACCCCGCCATGCTCGTGGATCTCGGTCCGGATGAGGACAAGGCCGAAGGAGGGCGCGGGCTGCTGATCGTCTCCGCACTGGCCTCCTCCTGGGGCAACTCGCCGAGCGGCAGGGGGAAGACGGTGTGGTTCGAGGTGGACGCCAGGGAGGCGGCGTAGCCGGAACCCCTGGGAAGGTGCCCTTCGTTCGGGAGGCGCTGAAGGCCGTTGAGCCAGCCAACCGGAGACCTGGGTTCCCCATCGACAACACCGCCCTCTCGCACCTACGCACGTACCGGAACCCTCGTTCGAGGATTAGCGCCTCCGGTGGAAAGTGACAGAGCATTCTCGATGGCTGAGTCAAGACCTGTCTGACTGGCGTGGTGGCCAGCACCGCGGCCCTGTTCACGTGCTTTGTCATCTGCGCCCTAGACGCAATGCCGCTGTTTTAAGCCGTGGCCTTGGGTTTTCGCTTGGTCGGGGCGGTCTTGGACGCGGGAACGATGGTGACCGCATCGGACGGTGGGGCA
>NZ_JBSFJX010000407.1:0-3507 GCF_053598275.1 Streptomyces sp. NPDC001156
TCTTCGACCAGCACGACCTGGTACCCGAGCTCTACCTCTCCCGGTTCGGCCGCGGCGAGGACCTGCTCTACCGCGCCGTGTGCGCGCTGGAACGGCTGACCTACCGGGCCGCCGACATCGTCCTCGCCACGAACGAGAGCTACCGGAACGTCGCGATACGCCGCGGCGGCAAGCGTCCGGAGGACGTCTTCGTGGTGCGCAGCGCGCCCGCCATCGAACGGTTCCAACCGGTGCCACCCGAGCCGGAGTTGAAGCGCGGCAAGCCGCATCTGCTCTGCTACCTCGGCGTCATGGGCCCGCAGGACGGCGTCGACTACGCCTTGCGGGCCCTGGCGAAGCTCCGCGACGAGCTCGGCCGGACCGACTGGCACGCGGTGTTCGTCGGCTCCGGCGACGCCTTCGACGCGATGGTGGAGCTGTCCCGGCGGCTCGGGCTCGGTGAGCAGGTGCAGTTCACCGGGCGGATTCCGGACGCCGATCTGGTGCGCTACCTGTCCACCGCGGACGTGTGCCTCTCGCCCGACCCGCGCAATCCGCTCAACGACGTGTCGACCATGAACAAGGTCCTTGAGTACATGGCGATGGGCCGGCCGATCGTCTCGTTCGACCTGAAGGAGGCGCGCGTCTCCGCCGGTGAGGCCGCCGTCTACGCGCCCGCCAACGACGAGGCCGAGTTCGCCAAGCTCATCGCGCTGCTTCTGGACGATCCGGAGGAGCGGGCCCGGATGGGCAAGATCGGCCAAGAGCGGATCACCGGGCAGCTTTCCTGGCGCAACTCGCAAGCGTCGCTGCTTGCTGCCTACGCCGCCGCCTGCCGTGACCACGTTCCGGTGTCGGCAGGCGACCCGGACCGCGCAGGGCGGAGGCCGCGCCGTTGAGTGATGACACGATTCGCCTGGTCACGATCGGGCGGATGATCAGTCGGCGTTGGCGGCTTCTCACCATCCTCGCCCTGGTGGGTGCGCTCGCCGGCTACGGCGCCTCTTTGCTGTTTCCGCCGCGTTACACGACGTCGGCATCGGTACTGCTGCCGGGGGTGTGGGAGGAGCGCGAGCTGCTGACTCAGCAGGAGATCGCGACCAGTTCGGTGGTGGTCGACCAAGCGGCCGCCACGCTCCACTGGACCGGGGTCAGCGGCACCGAGCTGCGGGACCAAGTGACCGCCGCGGCCGCCGACGGGAACATCATCAAGATCTCGGGTACGGCCTCCACCCCGAAGCGCGCGCAGCAGCTCTCCGACCAAGTCGCCCAGCAGTTCGTCAAGTTCGCCTCGCGGATCGCAGGCGGCGGCACCGACTCCGCAGCAGCCACGGAGTCCGAGACGCTGCGGAAGCAGGTCGAGCAGACCAGCCGCCGCATCACCGACCTGGCCAAGGCGGCCGATCCGGGGAAGACCGTGGAGAGCGTGCAGACTCGCACCGACCTCGAGAAGCTGCGCACCTCGCTGCAGGAGGCCATCGACAAGCTGGACCAGGCCGACCCGGCTGCCAACAAGGCCAACATGGTCGTCATGGGGTCGGCGGCCCGGCCGGTCGGCGAGGCACCGCCGACGAGGATGCAGCTCATCGTCGCCGGGGCGCTGCTGTTCTTCCTGCTCGCGGGCATCGGCCATCTCGCCGCCGCCGCACGGTCGGGTCGCCGGCCGCGCACCGAACCGGAGATCACCGCGGCGCTGGGGTCGGCGCTGCTGGGCACCGTCGACGTACCTGGTGAACGGCCCGCGCACAGGCCGGAAGGCCGTGGCCTGCGGGCCCGGATCCGCCGGCTGCTGGGCGTCGACATCCGGTGGGACATGCCGACCCTGCAGGCGTCCGGCGACGAGGCCAGCAGGCAGATCCGCTACCGGCGGGTGTGCGCTCGCCTCCGTGACCAGCTGCCGGCCCCCCGGCGGCGGCTGCTGGTGGTCGTACCGGATGGTGACGAGATCGCCCGCCGGGCCGCCGGGCAGCTCGTCGCCGAGTCCGAGAGCGATCCGCTGCTGCGGGTGGTGGAGGTTTCGGTGGACCGGCCGATCGTGCCGGACCGCGACACCGAGTCCGGTGCCCTGGTCGTGCTCAGCGCCGGCAGCTGGACCGCAGGGGAGCTCGCTGGCATCGGCGAGGCGTGTGCGGACGCCAAGCACGAGGTCGTTGGCATCGTCCTCGCCGGCATGGTCCGGGCCCGTCCGGCGCGGTCTGCCGGCCGTCTTCGCGATGCCGCCACGCCGGTGCTCGCGGTTGGCGACGACGCGAAGGGAAGTTCAGGGTGACGACGAGTACGACTTCGGAGTCGTCGGCCGCCGCTCCGCTTCTCGACCTGCAGGCGCTGGTGGTGGCGGTGCGCAGGCGCCGCCGCCTGTGGTGCGCCATGGCGCTCCTCGGCCTGCTGGCCGGCTCCGCGCTGGCGGTCCTGATGCCGCCGTCGCCGACCGCGGTGACCGAGGTGCTGGTCGCGCATCAGGAGGACCAGCCGAACGACCCCGGAACGCTGATCCGCACCGACGCCGCGCTGCTGCAGACCACGCGGATCGCCGACAAGGCCCTGCGGGCCCTCAAGTCCTCAGAAAGCCCGGAAGACTTCATGGCGGACTACCGGGGCATCGGTCTGACCAACAACGTCCTGCAGATCACCGCGACAGGTGACAGCGACGCGGAAGCGATGGCCCGCGCCAAGGCGCTGGCCGATGCGTTCGTCGCGGACCATGTGGCGCGGCTGAAGGAGACCGCGAACGCCGAGGCCAAGGCCCTGCTCGACCAGCGTGACCGAATGCGGGACGAACTCGCCCAGGTCAACAAGGCGATCGGAGATGGATCGCCGCAGAGCGGGCCGAAGGCGTCGGTGAACCTGGAGTCGCTCTTCGCCCGCCGGGCCGAGCTCACCTCGCGGATCACCGATTTCGGCCAGCGCGCCGCGGAGGCGCCCATCGGCACGCCTCAGCTCGTCGCCGGGACACAGGTCGTGGACGCACCGCGCGCGGTGCGGCACTCCCTGCCCAAGACCGCTGCCACCAACGCCGTGATCGGGCTCGTCCTCGGGCTCGTCCTCGGGCTCGCGGTGGCCGCGGGCGGCTCGGTGGTGGCGGACCGCCCTGTGCTGCGCCGGGAGATCGCGGCGACCCTGGGCGCCTCGGTCATCGCGGAGCTGCCCCGCCGGTCGGGCAGGCTGTGGCGGCGCCGACGGATCCGGGCGGCACGCGAACGGCTCACCGCGTCCCTGGCCCGCACCGTGCGCGGCTCCGCGGAACCAGTGTCGCTGCTGGAACTGGGCTGTGCCCGCAGCACGAGCGTGATCGCCCTGGACCTCGCCAGGGCCCTGGCGACGGACGAGCCGGTGACCGTCGTCGACGGCCTGCCCGGCCCGCAGCTCGCCAAGCGCCGCCCGAAACCGGGAGACCCGACCGTGGTCGGCGGCGAGCGTGCCGCGACCGTGTCGTCCCAGGAGCGCAGGATCGGCGTCGGCTCGGTGGCGCCCGGCACGGCGTGGACCGACCTCCAGTACCTCGGCACCCAGACCGTGCTCGTGGTGCGG
>NZ_JBSFJX010000408.1:0-3505 GCF_053598275.1 Streptomyces sp. NPDC001156
CCGTCGCCCTTCGACGAGCGGGTGGCCCCGGCGGTGACGGCGGCGGTCGCCGCTGCGGCCCGGGCCGAGGGAGTCGCGCGCCGATAGCTCCGCCGCGTGGGCGGGCTCGCGTGCGAGCCCGCCCACCCCTGCGGGGCAGGGTCCGGGTTACGGGCCACCTGGTGCGGGTTCGTTCGGTCGCCCACGTGCCCGAGCGGCTTGTGTCCGCAACCTCCCCTTTTGCCCTTGGGGCCGTCTGTTCGCGCGGGTGATCTTCCGGGTCCGGTCTTCCCGGCGCACTGCCGAAATCGGCGGGAGACGTCCCTACACCGCCCGTGCCATCCCGGGCATCTCTCCCGCTCCGGTCCGCGGTACGACAGCAGTGCGCCCCCTCGGGGACACGCGTCACAGTCGGGCCAGGTTCCCTACGGCAACCGCGGAGCCTATCGTCAAGGTCATGTTCGCTGCCTACGCCGCCCGTATCGACCGCGACCAACCCCTGACCGGCCTGGAGTTGGGAGAGCGTCCCGCTCCCGAGCGCAGGCCCGGCTGGACGACCGTGAACGTCAAGGCCGCCTCCTTGAACCACCACGACCTCTGGTCCCTGAGGGGCGTCGGCCTCTCCGAGGACAAACTCCCGATGATCCTCGGCTGCGACGCGGCCGGCGTGGACGAGGACGGCAACGAGGTCGTCCTCCACTCCGTCATCGGCCAGACCGGTCACGGCGTCGGCCCCGACGAACCCCGCTCCATCCTCACCGAGCGTTACCAGGGCACCTTCGCCGAACAGGTCTCCGTGCCCACATGGAACCTGCTGCCCAAGCCCAAGGAACTCTCCTTCGAGGAGGCTGCCTGCCTCCCCACCGCGTGGCTGACGGCGTATCGCATGCTCTTCACCAACGCGGGCGTCCGTCCCGGTGACTCCGTTCTCGTCCAGGGCGCCGGCGGCGGTGTGGCGACCGCCGCGATCGCGCTCGGCAAGGCGGCAGGGCTGCGGGTCTTCGCCACCAGCCGTGACGAGGCCAAGCGCAAGCGTGCCCTCGAACTGGGCGCCGTGGAGGCACTGGAGTCGGGAGCACGGCTGCCCCAGCGGGTGGACGCCGTCATCGAGACCGTCGGCGCCGCCACCTGGTCCCACTCGGTGAAGTCGCTGCGGCCCGGCGGCACCCTCGTCATCTCGGGTGCCACCAGCGGCGACCGTCCCTCGCACGCCGAACTGACCCGCATCTTCTTCCTGGAACTGAAGGTCGTCGGCTCCACCATGGGCACCAAGGACGAACTCGAGGACCTGCTGTCCTTCTGCGCCGCCACCGGAGTGCGTCCCGTCATCGATGAAGTCCTTCCGCTGGACCGCGCCCGTGAGGGCTTCGAACGCCTGGAGTCGGGCGAGCAGTTCGGCAAGATCGTGCTGACCGGGAACTGATCGCCGCTCTGGTCCGCCGCCCACCCGACGGCCGCGACCTTTTCCTCTGTCAGCTGATAGCTGTCAGCTGTGAGCTGTAGGCCCGCGGCGGGCTCGGATCTTCCGAGCCCGCCGCGGGTTTTTCAGGTCATGGCTTGTCAACCAGGGTTGACAAGCTCCGCATGTCAACCTAAGTTGACATCATGACCGAAGCAACGGATCTCGCCGAGCGCGCGGGCGATCGTGATCCACGGATCGGGCTGCGGGCCGTCGCCGCGCTGCGGAGGCTGCTGGAGCAGCTGGAGGCGGTGCAGGTGCGCAGCGCGCGCAACCAGGGCTGGTCGTGGCAGGAGATCGCCGCGGAACTCGGAGTCAGCAGGCAGGCCGTGCACAAGAAGTACGGGAGGCAGTGATGTTCGAACGGTTCACCAAGGACGCCCGCGCCGTGGTCACCGGAGCGGTCGAGCACTGTGAACGGGCCGGTGAGGCGCGCGTCGAGGAAGCACATCTGCTGCTCGCCCTCCTCGACCGCGAGGGTAGCCGGGCCGCCTTCGCCCTGGCGTCGCTCGGGCTCACCGGGCGGCGCGAGGCGGTGGTGCGGGAGCTCGCCGAGGCACGCCGCCGCGGCGGCCTCTCCCGGGCCGACGCCGATGCCCTCGCCGGGCTCGGCATCGACCTCGCGGAGATCGTCTCCCGGGTTGAGGAGACGCATGGCGAGGGCGCGCTGGCCACCGGCCGTGCTGGAAGCGCACGGCGAGCCGGACGCCGTCCGTTCGACCGGGGCGCCAGGGAGCTCCTGACCGCTTCTCTGCGCACCGCCCTCGCTCATGGCGACCGGCACATCGGCGACGAGCACCTGCTGCTCGCCCTGACCCTCCGCCCCGGCATCCCCTCCGAGGTCCTCGCCGACCATGGAGTGACCCACGCCGGCGTCGAGCGCGTGCTGTGGGGTGGGCGAGCGGCACAGGCCGGGTGAGGCGCGTCTCCCGGCGGGGTGCTGCCCTTGCGGCGCACAGCAGCCAAGCAGGTCCGCTGCCCGTGCGGCTGGTTGACGGTTGTGGGCGAGTACCGCGGTCTGTCGGGGGAGCTCGCCCACGACTACGCGTTCAATTGCTGAAACCCGCGCATGGGCCGTGCTGAGATTCCCGAGTGGTCCCTCGCGTCATTTTCGCCAGAACAGGTGGTGCGTCACGCCGCTCGGGCTGGGCACGACCTCGAGATGGAACCGGTCGAGCAGTTCATCGGGCGACTCCCAGAGGCGCAGGCCGGACCCGAGCCTCACCGGCGAGACCGCTACGTGCAGGGTGTCGATGAGGTCGGCATCAAGGAACTGTCGGACGGTGGTGACCCCGCCGCCGAGTCGGACGTCCTTGCCCTGCGCCGCCTCACGCGCCTGTTCGAGGACCGTGATCGGGCTGCCGTCGACAAAGTGGAACGTGGTGTCGGAGAGCGTGATCGAAGGACGCTTGTGGTGGGTCATGACGAACACCGGGGTGCGAAACGGGGGCTCGTCACCCCACCAGCCGCGCCAGTCATGGTCCTGCCAGGGCCCACGCTGGGGGCCGAATTTGTTGCGGCCCATGATTTCGGCGCCGATGTTGTGTGCGAAGTCCCGCGTGAAGTAGTCGTCGAGGCCACGGCTCCCTCCGGGGTCGGTGCGGTTGGGCCAGCTCGCCGTGGCGCCGGCCCAGGCGAACAGCCTCTCAGCATTGGCGAGGCCGAACGGATTCTCGAAGCTCTGGTGCTGGTGCTCACCGGCACCGATCCCGTCACTTGAGACGTTGAAGTTCATGAGTCTCAGTAGCTGATCCATGTGTTTCCTCATCAGGTCCTGGTCGCAACCTCGTGTGGCGAAGTGCCCCACATCAGGTCGTCGAACGGGATGTGGCCGGATCGACAGCGGCCCCTAATTTTTTTTCCAAGGCGTGCCCGGCGTGAGAAGTTCACGTGCGTCGTTCGGTGGCGTCCCTGTGCCTGCCAGTGCGGTGTCGAGCGGAGGTGGGACTGTCGGATGCGCGCGGGCAGCTGTCTGTGCGACATCCCACGGGTTCCCCTGAGCCTCGCCGAGCTCCTAGCCCTGTGGCCAGGGGGTTCTTCCTGCGTCGATGGCTCGACTGTCTGCTG
>NZ_JBSFJX010000409.1:0-3469 GCF_053598275.1 Streptomyces sp. NPDC001156
TCTCCACCGAAGTCACCCGCCCGTCACCAGCATGAGTACCCCGGAGCCGACGCACACCAGCCCCGCGACCTGCTACTTCACGATGCACACCACTCCATGAAGTCGTCTGTCACTGGCCTGGTTCCGCCTTTGCCGCTTCGCGGCGGAGCTGTCCAGCTTCTTCGATCATGACTTTGGCGCGGGCGAAGTCGGGTTCTTCGGCGGCTTGGTCCTCCAGGCCGTGAACTCTTGCCTCAAGTTGGGGGTTTCGGGCCAGGGCGTATTCACCCCACCAGCGGGCCATGAAGGCGGGGACGGGCGCGAGGTCGTAGGCGTCGGCGATGTCCCGGCGCCAGTGCCGGTCGAAGTCGACAAGGAGTTTCGGTGCGTGCTGGGCGATGGCTGCGCGGAGGGCTTTAGGGTTGCGTTCGGGCATGGGGGGGACTGTCCCGTGGTGCCCGATGGATGCGGTGGTCATAAGTGGCCGGTCCCTTCGTGGCGGTCGGGTCAGGCGGCGAGAGGCGACGGGGTGATGCCGCCTCGGGCTTCAAGCTGGGGGGCGGCGGTCCTGGGGCCCACCGGGTTCGGGGTGACGGTCATGGTGATGGACAGGCGCCCCTGTGCGATGGCACCGATCAGCTTGCTCACGAGGGTGGCCATGTTGGCGTAGCGGCCCTCGTGCTGTCTTTTCTCGTCCGCGCGCTGCCAGACGGCGCCACTGATGCGCATGTTGACCTGCTTGCGGCCTGCGCCGGCGTCGATGTCCTCGATCACGGCGGCGGGGATGAGGTCGCGGGCGTAGGAGTCCAAGGCCAGTTCGAGGGCGCGGGGGCCGGTGAGCTCGAGGGGGGCGACGGCGTCGATGAACTGCGCCCACGCGTGGGGGCTGATGTACGGTTTTTGTGGGCTGCGGGGCGTGGGTGGCATGCGGGCTCCTCCTGGTGATGTCCAGGACAGCGTAAGGTGCGTTTGTATCTAGTAGCAATCTTGATCGCTGGATGTGAGGGCACGGCCGCCTGGCTGATCAGGTACAGGCAGGCGCGGCGGTTGCGGGAGTCGCACAGGTAGATCCCGATCGAGGGAGACGCCCGGAAGCGGAACGGCCGCAGCAGTTCGTACGCGCCGTCGCCCTTCACTGAGCGGACAGCAGGGTTCCCTCGGCGCGGGTATGGGTGATGGTCAGGGGGCCTTCGCAGGGCACCCCTGCGCTTCGAGGTTGGCGACCAGCTCGGCCGGCGGATGCAGGACGACGCTCCAGCAGGTCGATCCGTCACGACATCGGCCACGGGCCCGTGACGGCCGCCACGATCCTCGAGTTCTCTGTCGGTAAGCCTTTTCATAGGCGCCCGTGAGCCGGACGTCAGCGCCGCCCGACGTGCAACCACGGGCGCTCTCGGTGGGGCGGGCCAGTCACCCCAGGGAGCTGCTCCAGTGTTCCTCGAGGGCGGTGGCGACCTCAACCGGCTTCTGGATCGGCGTCCAGTGACTGCTGTCCAGCCTCAGAAAATGGGTGGCGCGTACGGACGCGGCCATCTTTTCGCCGAACTCGACGGGGCAGACTGGGTCGAACGCCCCCCAGAACACCAGGGACGGTCCGGACAGGTTCGCGAGATCCGGTTCCCACTCCGCACCGACCGTCAACGCGGAACGGTACAGCTTGAGAATGCTGTCGCGCATGGTCTCGTCCACGCGGCCGGCTGTCTGCTCGGCCAGCTCAGCCGGGACCTGGAGGTTGTCGGTCAGGTCCCTGGCGAACGCGGCGGCGTCGTACTCCTCGGCCCAGCGGTCGCCCGCGACGGGGTCCTGCCACAGCTTGGCCAGCGGATGCCAGTCGTACTCGGCGCTGACCGGACCATTGCTGCCGGCCCATGTGCGGATCAGATCCGGCCGTACGGAAGCCACGCGCGCGGTGAGGAGGCAGCCCCAGTCGTGGCCGACCAGGTCGACCGGCTCGCCGAGTGCCTCCAACCGCTCGATGAGCCAGGAGACGTATTCCTCCTTGGTGCAGTGGAAGCCCTCGGGGCGCGGCGAACCGAAACCGGGCAGGTCCCAAGCCTCCACGGCGCTGCGGGTCAGGTGCTCGCGGACGCCGTCCCACACATGGTGGGTGTCGGGTACGCCGTGGATGAGAATGGCAGGCATGTCTGAACTCCTACAAGGGTGAAATTTCTGGGCAGACGCGAAATAACGGCACGAAGAGGGTTAAGGCGCCGAAGCCTCGTGCCGCAGGCTCGCGCCTCCGCGTCGGCGTGGACGGGACCGAATGGCACGGCACCACCCGCCTGGAGCGTCTCGGTCGACGCTGGTCAACGAGTCTCTACAGCCGTTCTGACCGGGCGGCCACCAGTACCGTGCATCGTGCGGAAACGGCTGTGCGGGCTGTCGTCCGGATCGCCGGGGCTGCTCGTCCACCGCAGCAGGCAGCCTTCCGTCATGTCATAACCGCATCAGAGAAACCACTTGCTCATGCAACACGTCTTGAACCTGGCGCGATGCGATGTGTGGTGCTACTCCTGCGGCGACGAGGAACGCGGTCGCCGCAGCCTCACCCGTGGGGTCCGCCCAGGCGGAGGTGGTGTTCTCCTCTGCGAGGGCCAGCATCAGGGCTTCCAGCGCTTGGGCGAGGACGGGCGCGGGGACGTGGTGCGCGAACACGCCTTCGTGCTGGCCACGTCGTATGGCTGTGATGGCTTCTTCGCGGGCCGGTGCCAGGGTGGCGCGGATCGTCTCCTCTCCCAGATGGTGGCGCCCCAGGGAGATGAGCATGCGGTACTGGTCGCCGACCGCCCACGCCGCCAGGGCCATCCGCGTCATCGTCTCCAGCGGACCAATATCTGGGACACGGGTCGCGGCGAACGCCTGTTGAAGCGCCTGGGCTGCTTCCTGCGTCAACTCGGCTATCAGGGCTTGACGGTTGGAGAAGTGACCGTAGAAGGTGCGTCGTGCGATGCCGGCTGCCAGGGCGATGCTGTCGAGACTCGCGTCGGGGTCGTCCCGCAGCTTCTGCCGAGCAGCGGCGAGGATGCGTCGGCGGTTCGAGCGAGCGTCGCTGCGCTGCGGAGTGCGGCGCGGGGCGTCGGTCGTGTGCATGGCTCCATCTCCACGGGTTCTGGCTGCGGGAAAGCCGTGGGCGCCGGTGCTCCCTCACGCACCGGCGCCCACTCACCCCTGCCCAGGGTGGCTTGTCGTCCTGCTGACGGGCGTCAGGGGACGAGGATGAGGCGGATCGGGTCGCCGATCTTGTTCTCCAGTCGGTGGACGGCGTCGGCGGCCTCGATGAGCGGGATGTGGTCGGTGATGGAGGGGGCCAGGTCGAGGCGGCCGGCCGCGGTCAGCTGCACCAGCTCGGAGACGGACTCGGGGAAGCCGCCGTAGTGGCCGCGGACCTGCTTCTGCAGGTAGTTGAAGGTCAGGCCCTCGGTGATGGTCAGTGGCCGGGGTGTGATGCCCACCAGGATGAGGGAGCCGCCCAGGCCGAGCACGGAGGCGG
>NZ_JBSFJX010000410.1:0-3410 GCF_053598275.1 Streptomyces sp. NPDC001156
CGCCGTTTTCCTGCTTGATCCAACTTGAGCCTCGAGACCTCAAGCCTGGCAGGAGACGGCGTGTTTCCCGTATCAGGGCAGGTCAGGGCACCCACACATGCGGCAGGAGAGCCGCATTTCGGGGCTTGCACCTGGCGTCGTCGCGCTGCGGACGGGTGGTGTCCGAACTCGCCGACATGCCCCCTGCCGGGGGCGGGTGGTGTCGGCCTTCATTGACAACCGGTTTCGACTCTCACGTACAAAGCCACATCCGAGCCTGTCGCGGTAGATGCGCGATTTACCGCGACCGTCGCCCAGACGAGGGAAAGTCCGGCTACCGCTCTCGCAGGTCGTACGGGTTGAGTTCCCCGTACCGATCATCGGCCTCGGCCAGGTCGAAGCCTTCTTCCAAGCCGAGGCACTCGGCCCCCTTCGTGACCAGGGCCATGGGCTCCGTGTCCGCGCCCTTGCATCACGTGCGCCACCGCGCGCAATTCGGGAGCCGGTACAACCCCCGGTGACCACGCGGTTGCCTCCGCCAGCGCCCGCACCGACCGCGTCGAGGTCCGAGTGGTGGACCGCCGGCCCGGAGTCCCTTGCGAGGCGAAGGACCGCATCTTCGCTCCTTTGCAGCGCTACGGCGCCCCCCACGCGGCACCAGAGTCGGCGGGGGTACGTGGGTGAGGTGCCGATCAGGCGGATGGCGAAGGGGTACGGCCTGCGCCTGGCCTGGGGTGCGGGAAAGCGGGCCCGACAGCGCGGGAAACGATCTCCACAGGCGTCCCCATCGGCCCTGACCAGCGAGTTTCGTCGGTGCCCCCGTAGAGCAGTGTGGCGCAGGAGTGCCGTAGATCATGGAACCGGATCCGGCGTAGGCCTGCTCGGTCTGAAGGCAGGCACTGTGCGGCAAGCCGGGTCCGCTGACTCCCCACCGGTCCGGGAAGGTGAGCCACACGGGCGACGTTCGCGGTTGGAGGTGGCGCAGCTGATACCGGCGTCAGCTGCGGGTTTGACGGCCGGCGGAGAGAGTGTGTTAACTGAGGGTGAGGCCAGCCATCCTCCAAGCCCTTCCGACGAGTTGGGCCAGTACGCAAATCCCGTTCGCGGGTGTGGCTGGTCTCTCTTTTTTTCTCTTCTACTGGGGCCCGCACGGCACCGCCAACCCGCCACACCACACGGATCGGGGGCCGACCGCGCCGCACGCTTGTGCCCCAGCATCGCCTCTGCCCGGAGCCGCCGTGCCTGCCTATGTCACCGTCCGGTTCTGTCCTGCTGGCCTGATCACAGGAATTCTGACGACCCACTACCTCCCCTTCCCTGGCCGCGCTGTCTCCGCTCTGACGAGGCCCGGCAGCGAGCAGATCGCCCGCGTCCCGGGGCTCTCACCGCGCACCGTCGAGAAGCACGTCAACTCGGCGATGCGCAAACGGAACGCGCCCTCGTGCACCGCGCTCGCCGTCGCCGCGGTGGAGTCCGGTGACGTGGCATCGCCGGGGAGCCCGCCGAGGCCGCGGCCGTTGACGGAGTAGCCACCGTAGCCACGGGAGTTTCCCGGGTAGTTCTGCGCATTGTCGGCCTGCCGGCGTGCGGCGTTCACTGCTGGCTCTGGGACAGAACGGAGCAGCCGCGATGACTTCTGGCAACGGCACCGAACAGTCCGGCGAGGAGCCGGAGGTCGGCCCTATCGACCGTGCCCCCAAGGGTTGCGCCGAGGATTCCAGCGACGGTGAGGACACCACCGTCGATCCGCCCCCGGCCGCGAGCGCGGACCGGCCGCGCACGAGCCGACGGAAGGCCGGTGTGGAGTACCGGCCGGTCTGACCAGCATCCCACTCGCGGCGGCCCGGCCGGCGCACTCTCCCGAGGAGAACGATGCACAGACGAATACGCATGTGGGCCGCCGGGGTGGCGGTCGCTTGCGCCGGGGCGTTCGGCCTGACGGCCGTCGCCCCGGCGCATGCGGCACCCACCACCCCGACCGGCACAGCGCAGAGCACGGCGGGCTACCAGCCCGCCGGATGCGCCGTCCCCGTCCCCCCCTCCGAGCGCAAGGGTGACGCGCCCTACGCCACCTGCGACCTCATGGCCGTGACCAACAGTCACGGCGCCCGGGCCGCAGGCTCGTCCACCCCGCCCACCAGCGCCGTCACCCCGAACGACCTCAGAGCGGCGTACAAACTGCCCACGGGCGGCGCGGGCGAGACGGTCGCCATCGTCGATGCCGGCGGCTACGCGGCCGCCGAGGCCGATCTGGCCGTCTTCCGCCGCACCTACGGCCTTTCCGCCTGCACGACGGCGAACGGCTGCTTCACCAAGCTCGACCAGAATGGCGGCCACAACTTCCCGCCCGATGACGCCAACTGGTCCCTGGAGACCGCGCTCGACCTCGACGCCGTCTCCGCCGCGTGCCCGGACTGCCACATCCTGCTCGTCGAGGGCGACTCGGCCTCTCTCGACGACCTCGGCACGGCCGAGAACACCGCCGCCGCCCGACACCCCGCGGCCATCTCCAACTCCTACGGCGTAGCCGGCGAGGCGAGAGGCCACTTCGGCGGTCCCAGCGGGACGGGCATCTTGGCGTCGTACGACCGCGACTACGATCACCCCGGTATCGCGGTCACCGCATCCACCGGCGACAGCGGCAACGTCGTCAACTGGCCCGCGTCGAACGGGAAAGTCGTCGCTGTCGGCGGGACGACGCTGACCCGCGACAGCACCGCAGCCCGCGGCTGGACCGAGGCGGCCTGGGCCGCCGGTGGCTCGGGCTGCTCGATATTCGAGCCGAAGCCGGCGTACCAGCAGGGCTCTGACACCGGGTGCGACAACCGTGCCATCGCCGACATCTCCGCGGACGCCGACCCGGCCACCGGCCTCGGCATCTACAACTCGACCTACAAGTCCGGCGGCTGGATCCAGGTCGGCGGCACCTCGCTCTCGTCGCCGCTCGTGGCCTCGATGTACGCCCTCGCGGGCACCCCGACGCCCGGCACCTACCCGGTGACCTACCCGTACGCCGACACGAACGCCGGTGACCTCACCGACGTCACCGCCGGATCCGACGGCTACTGCGGCAACCAGCTCTGCAACGCCCGCACGGGCTGGGACGGCCCGACCGGGCTCGGCTCGCCCGCCGGCGTCGGCGCGCTTCGCCAAGGCCCGCACGGTCTGGTGACCGGCAACGTGCGCGGCGCCGGCTCAGGGACGCACTCCGGACCGATCCCGGGCGCCTCCGTCACCGCCACCGACGCGGACGGCCGCAGCTACACCGCCACGACCGACGCGTCGGGCGGCTTCACACTCGCCCCGGCACCGGGCGCTTACACCCTGACCATCGCACAGTTCGGCTACGCGACGGCCACCACCACGCTGAAGGTGACCGAGGGGCTCACGGCGAAGAAGTCGTTCACGCTGCGCGCCCTGCCCACCCACGT
>NZ_JBSFJX010000411.1:0-3395 GCF_053598275.1 Streptomyces sp. NPDC001156
ATGCGTTCGCGTGCGGCGGCGTAGCAGTCGGCGTCGGTGCAGCGGCCGTTGATGAGGTGGCCTTGGCAGTCGGGGCGCGGGCACTGTTCGCCGGGTTCCTCTCCGTCGACTCGGTACAGGTCGGGGCTGGTGTCGTGCAGGGACACGTCGTCGAGCTGGTGGCCGGCGCCGGTGGTGACGTTGATGCTGAACGTCTTGTCGTTGATCCCCTGGTAGGCGGTGCGGGCTGCCTGCTCGTCGCGGGCTTCGATGGTGACCAGGACGCAGGCGGTTGCGAGGAAGGTGAACGAGCGGTCGTCGGACTCGGACTCGGACTCGGACTCGGGCTCGGGCTCGGGCTCGGACTTGGGGTTGGGGTTGGGGTTGGGGTGGCTCATGGTGGGCTCCGACTCTGTGAGCTGGCGGGTTGGGTGGGCTCACGGTCGGGCGGGTGGGGGTTAGCCCGGCAACGCCGCGTGCCGGTCCCGGGCCGGGTGTCTGGCCCGGGACCGGCACGCGGCCGGTGCGGGGGTCAGGGGGTGTCGGACGGCACGTAGCGGGAGTAGCGGGCGAACTCGTCCAACGGGTCGGTGAGGGTGACGTAGATGGTGCGGCCGTCGACGTCGGCGGTCGTCCATCCCCGGCGCAGCCCGTGTTCGAGTGCGGCGAGCATCGCCTTTTGGGTGACGGTGGATTGGGGCTGCCACGGCTGGTCGTCTGCCTGGCGGGTCTCGAGCCGGTAGGTGTCGGTGAGTTCGGGCAGCCAGGCGAAGCCGGTGGTGTCGGCGAGGTGGATCCGGGCGCGGGCGCTGCGCGGGGCGGGCCGGTTCACCCACAGCACGGTGCCGTTGTCGTCAGGGTCGTGGGCGGCGCACGTCATGCCGTGGCGGGTGAGGGTGTCTTCGTAGGCGGCGAGCATGGCGTGCACCGTCGGGAGCTGGTGGCTTCGGTAGCGGGCGGAGACCGGTGCGAGCTGGCGGCTGTCGTAGGTGACCATCACGTGGTCGGAGGCGAGGGATGCGCTGCCCGCGTGGAATCCCCAGGCCGGGCCTTCCAGCCTGGTGAAGGCGGACAACGGCATGAAGCCTGCGGCGCGCAGGAGGCGGGCGACCTGGTGCACGAAGTCGTCTTCTTCGGGGTCGCAGCCAAGGACGGGGGTGGGGCGTTCCGGCAGGGTTGTGGCGTCGGGGACGAGGTACTGGGCGCAGTCGTAGATGACGCCGTTGGTCTGGTGCCAGTCGGCGGCGGCCATCGCGGCGAGGACCTGGTGCATGAGCGTGTACCAGGCTGCGCCGTCTTGCGTCTGGTCGCCGGGGTGGGGCTTGTGGTGGTGGCCGCCTGCCCAGGCGGTGATGCGGACTTGGTGTTGGTCGCCGTCGACGGGGTGGACGAGTGCGCCGGCGCCGCTTTGGGCGCCGGTGGGCAGGAGTGGGATGTCGGCGGCGGTGAGGACAGCGCGGGCCATCCGCACGGCGGGTGTGTGGGCGAGGAAGCTGCCGCCGGTGGCGGTTTCGCCGCGTGGTTCCCATCCGGCGGCGGTAAGGGCCTCGCGGGCGGCGGCCATCAGGTGGGTCCAGGTGGCGCGGCGGTCGTTGTGCTGCGGGTGGGCCGGGGGGAACTGTTCCTGGCCGTCGACGACGGGCACGACGATGATCCGGGCGGCGTCGGTGTGGTGGTGGGTGGGGCGGAGCCGGATGCCGGTGCCGGGGGTGTCGGGGGTGAGGACGGTGAGGTCGGCGGCGGCCAGGACGGTGGTCGCGTCGCGGACGTCGAGGCGGCTGGCGTAGGTGCTGAGCGCGTGCGCGACGGGTGCCGTGGTCTCGGCGGGGAGGGTCTCGGTGGTGGTGGTCTGGGTGGGCATGCGGGTCCTTACGTTGTGGCCGGTCGGCCGGGCCGGTGGGGTGTGGCAGGGACCGTGGCGTGGCGGCCGGTTAGCGACGCAAGACGCCCCCGCGGCCCGGGGCCGGCCGGGGCGGGGGCGTTGCGGGTGTGCCGGTTGCGGGCGCTGGTCGGCGGGGGGCGGTCTCCCGGGGGCGGCGGTTGCGTCGCCGGGCCCCGGGGAGCGCGGGGTGTTCGGGTCAGACCTGTTCGGCTTCACCGGGGGCCAGGTAGCGGCCGGTGTCGATGTGGTGCTGGCGGGATGCGGACGAGGTGGTGTCGTGGTCGCCGGTGACGGCGCGGATGGCGGCGGCGGCCAGTTGGGCGAGGGCTTCCAGGCCGTCGGCGGCGCACGCCAGGGGCAGGCTGAGACCGTCCTTGTAGGCGTGGACGTCGTCGGGGAGGTCCGAGACTTCGGGAAAGCCGTCGTCGGGGTAGCCGTTGTACAGGATGACGAGGTCGCCTTCGTAGTCGACGACGAACTCGAAGGATGTGATGTAGGGGCCGGAGATGCGGCCGGTGGTGCCCCAGGGGCCGGACTCGGCGTCCCAGTTGTCGCCGAGGAGTCGGGCGGTGGCGCGGGCGAGGTCGGAGATGCTGAACGGGTACTCCGTGCCGGGGGCCGGGTGTGGTTCGGGTTCCGGCGTGTCGGTGGCGGCGGCCGTGGTGTCGGCGGCCTGTGCGACGGCGGTGTCGGTGGCCGGTGCGGTGGCGGCGTCGGCGGCGGTGCTGGTGGTGGGGAGGGCGGTCCAGCGGGAGAAGTCGCTCTCGGTCACTGCGAAGGGCGTCCACTCGGCGTGGAGGCGGTTGGGGCGGTGGAAACCGAAGGCGCGCAGGCCTGCGCCGGGGCGCGGGTGGCGGGCGACGTGCACGCAGCGGAAGACGGCGGTCTCCTCGCGGGCCTTGAAGCCGTCCTGGGCGTCGGTGTAGTCGGTCCCCGGGGTGAGGAAGTCGGCGGCCGGTACGGCGTCGGGGGTGGTGGCGTCGGCGGTGGCGGTGCTGGCGCCGGAGCGGGCCGTCCAGTCAGGGAAGTCGCTCTCGGGCAGGGCGACGGACACCCACTGGTCGGCGGCGTGGTTGATGCGGCGGAAGCCGAACGCGTACCGGCCTGCGCCGGGACGCGGGTGCGGCGCTACGTGCACGCATTGGAAGCTGGCGGTCTGCTCGGGCGCCTTGTAGCCGTCTTGGCCTTTGAGGTAGCTGGTCCCCGCGGTGAAGAAGTCGGCGACCGGTGCCGTGTCGACGGCGGTGCCGGTGGCGGCGCTGGCGGTGTCGGTGGTGGTCATGCGCGGCGGTCTCCCTGCGTGAGGCGGTGGGCTGGGGTGCGGGGCTGTGGCCCGGCAGGCAGGGACCGTGGTGGGAGGGCGGGTTAGGGGCGCAATCCCCCTGGGCCACCGGCCGGACGGGTCGTGTCGGGTCCGGCACGGTGGCGTATTGGGGCGGCAGGGGTCGGCGTCGCCAGGGCGCGGCGGAGTTCTGGTTCCCGGGCGCAAGCACCGCCGGGTCCCGCACCGACTATATGCACCTGACCAATCCCG
>NZ_JBSFJX010000412.1:0-3377 GCF_053598275.1 Streptomyces sp. NPDC001156
GTGGTGGAGTCGATGCTGACCAGGGACAGGTCCACCTCACCCCGCTTCGAGGCTTCCGCGATCAAGCCCTCCAGCAGGGCCTCGAAGACCCCGGCGTCCCGCCATTGACGGAAGCGGTTGTGGACGGTCGATCAGGCACCGAACTCCGTCGGCATCTCCCGCCACTGTCCGCCGGTCCTGAACCGCCAGATCACACCTTCGAACTGCTGCCGCAGCCGTTCGGGGTACGGGCCGTACGCGCCGATCGGCAGGTACGGCTCGATGAACTCCCACTCCGCATCGCCCAGTTGCACTCGCGTCACGTAAGACGGTCTACCGGACCGAACCGTGCCGCGAAGGCGCATCCCACAAAGTGATCACAACCCGATACGCGCCCTAGATGGACTTCAACAAGGACTGGTCGAAGGGCCACTCGATGATCGTCACCTACCGCAGCCCGCAGGGCGTGCCGTACGTGACATACCACTCCACCAACACCTACAACAGGTCGGTGGCGAGCATCGTCGCGTCGTATCCGAACGCGGCGTACTACGCCTACCGCACCTGAGCGTGCTGCCTCCGGAGCGGGAGCCGGGCCTCAGTGACCGGCTCCCCGTTCCTCCCGGATCTGCGAGACCACCCGGGCCACCGTCTGGCGCACCGCCTCCGTCTCGGTCAGGAAGTGCCAGTAGTCCGGATGACGGCCCTCGAGCGTGGCGACCGCCCGGTCCAGCCGGGCCACGGAATCGTCGAGCGGACGGGCGTGCCGCGGATCGGGATTCGTCCGCCCCGTCATGGCCAGCCGCTGCGCGTCACGGATCGCGAACCGCGTCCGCTGGATCTCCTGCTGCGGATCCTTCTGGACGGCGTTGAGCCGCCGCAGCCGGTCACCGGCCGCAGACACCGCCTCGTCCGTCGTGTTCAGCAGCGACCGCACGGTCGACAGTAGCGAGGTCGCGTCCGGCCAGCGCTGGTCGTCGCGCGCGGTCTGCGCCTCCCTCAGCTTCAACTCGGCCTGCCGTACGGTCTCGGCGGCCTGATCCGGCACGTGCTGCAGGTCCTGCCAGCACGCCGCGGTGAACCGCCGCCGCAGCTCGCTCAGCACGGGCTGCACCTGCCCGGCCCGGGTGGTGAGCGCCTGCGCCCGGGTCCGCAGCGAGACGAGCCGGTGATCGATCTCGGCGGCCTGCTCGGGCAGCCGCTCGGCCTGTGTTCGTACGGCCTCGGCCTCCCTGGCCACACGCTCGGCGCGCTCCAGGGTCTGTGCCGCACCGTGCCGGCCGGCGCCCTGGTTGAGTTTGGTCAGCTCGGGGGCGAGGGCGGCCAGCCGGGCGGCCAGGTCGTCGGCCTTGAGCCCCGAGGCCCGGACGCCGTCCAGGGCGTTGCTCGCGGCGAGCAGGGCCTGACGGGCACGCTCCACGGCCGGGGCGAGCCGGGCGAGCTGGGTCTCGGCCTTGCCGAGCAGCGGCCCGAGACTGTCGCCGAAACGATCCAGCTCCTGCTTGACACGGGTCAGTTCGTCCTTGGCCGCGGTGAGTTCGGCACGGGCGTGAGAGGCCGCCGAGGCCTCGAGATCGACCCGGTCGAGGTCATGCGCGTCGACGGCCTGGATGTACTGGTGACTGACCTCGTCGATACGCCGCCCGAGCGCCTCGAAGTCGGAGAGGGCACGACGGGCGGCGGGGGAGTCGTCCACGGCGGCGATGGTCTCGATCGAGATCCGCAGATCGCGCTGGGCGGTGTCGAGCTCGTAGAAGGCGGCCGCGGCGGCGTCCTTGGCGGCCTGCGCCTGGGCCCGCTGCCCCTCGGACCGTCCTCCGAACCAACGCCGCGTCCCGCCCCCGGCGAACGCCGCGGGCAGAACGAGCGCGGCGACGAGGGGCAGGCTGAGCAGCGCCAGGACGTCACGGGCCGGAGTGGGGCGACGGGACGCCGCGCTCCGTGCGGCGCCCTGGGCCGGGCGCGGTGCAACGCTGCCGGACGCACCGGCGGTCTCCCGTTCGGCGTGCGGATCGCGGTGCCCGGTGTCCGACGGACGCGGGGCACGCATGAGACCGGGCCGACAGCTCGGCGATCGATGGCGCGCGCATGGCGCGAACGGCGTGCACGGCTGTGGTGGTGTCGCCGTCACATCCCTCTCCCGTGCTGTCATCCGCCCTGCCCGGTGTCATTCTCCCACCGGTTGAGGACGAACACACGGGGCGTTCGGTTCACTGTGCGCAGTGGCCGGATCTCGTCCCCCGGCCCCTGCGGACTACCCCGCCGTCCGCACGGTGACCGACCCGTCCTCCGTCCGCGCGTCGATCACATGGGAGCTGCCCGAATCCCTGGGGACCGACACATGAACCGAGCCGTCCTGCGCGCGGGTGCTGACACGGTACGTGCCGTGCGGCAGCGCGATCATGACCGAGCCGTCCGCGCTGCTCGACTCGACGCGATCGGGCACGGCGCCCAGTTCGAGGTCGACGGAACCGTCCTGCGTCGTGGCGTGCACGCGTCGCGAGTGCACGCCCCTCGCCCGCACCGACCCGTCCGCGCTGTCCAGCGTGAGCGGCCCTGAGGCGTCGGTGACCAGCACCGAACCGTCCTGGGTGCGGATGCTCAGCGCGTCCTTGAACCCTTGCGCCCGCACGCTCCCGTCGCCCTCCTCGACCTTGACGGCCACCCCACGCGGCACCTCGATCCGGTGCCGGGCGGAACAGTCCGCGACCAGCCCGGAGCACTTCAGCCGCAGAACGAGCCGGTCGTCCTTCATGGCCCAGGTCACCCGGGGGTCCCCGCCGACCACGACCGTCCCCTTGAACCACCGGGTGACCTCGACCTGGTGCACATCGGCCGGGACGATCTCCAGCGCCGAGTCGTCGGAGTCGACGGTGAGCGTACGACCGTGCAGTGCGAAGGCACGGTGGTCCGGGTGCGGATCGTCCCCGGCATCGTTCCCGCACCCGGCGACCGTCGCGACGACCACGGCGGCGACACCGCCGAGAGCGATCACCCGAGTACGCCGACCGGGTCCGGTACGCCGCGTCGTACGAGCCATGAGTTTCCCCCTGAAATCCTGAATCCTGGACTCGGCCCGGAGGGCCCCGAGCGCCCTTCGACCGTACGCAGGGCGGGCGCCCGGGAGGATCCGGCATCAGGGGTGGGGCTAACCGTTCCTAGGGACTGAGCGTGAGGTGCGCAGGCTCAGTCGGGCGCTCCGAACGGTGTTGGGCGTCCTGGTCTCCCGCTTTCGCGCCGCGTCCGGTCCCGGCGGATCGTGTCCGTGGTCCAAGGATGCGGGGGCGGGTTCCCTCACGCCCCGGGGTGCCGCTTGCGGCCTGGGCGGTCCGATGCCCCACACGATCGCTCTGGTCGTGTGGGGGCGGTGCCGTCCGTCGCCGGATGCGGTGCCCCAG
>NZ_JBSFJX010000413.1:0-3356 GCF_053598275.1 Streptomyces sp. NPDC001156
CCTGGACGACGTCCAGGCGCGCCACACAGAGATCCTTTTCCATGAAGGGCTGCAAGAGGCCCTGTCGAGTCAACCGCAGCGCGGTGCTCGCCCCGTACGGGGCCGCCCCCACGCGGCAGCCCGAACGCCGGATGTCTCTGGCCTCGGGCCTCTGCTCGACAAAACACACCGATCGGTACCGGACAAACCCCGAATGAGACCCCACCCGCGAACGCGCGGCACAAGGCCCACGTCGGAACAGCCGGTTGTACGGACAACACGCCACCCAGGCGCGCCAGCTCCGCATCCACACCGGACGGACATCATGGCATTGGACGTGTCAGTGACTCTTAGCTCATTGCGCCGATCCGCGCGCGCGGCGATCGGCGTGCGTCGATGAGCGCGGGCGGCGACCTGCTCAGGGTCGGGTGGGGTCTGGGCGACGGTGAGGTTCGTGATGATTACTCACCATACTGGCTGTTTCCCCGGTCGTGTCGGTATGCGGGTTGCGTGCAACGAGGACAGTGAACAGGGTGGCGACGATGGCAAGTCCGCCGTACCCGAGGGCGATCTGCGGTAGCGAGAAGGTGTTCGAGAGTTGCCCGGAGATGAAGCTGAGGAGGGCGGCGCCAACGTAGCAGAGGAGGTAGATTGCGCTGAAGATCGGTGCCCGGTCGGCCAGGGTGCTGCCGTACAGCAGGCCGCGGGTGGCGGCACTGATGGCGATGCCTTGACCGGCGCCTGCGACGATCGTTGCGGCGATGAACAACGCCAGTGTGCCTACGTCGATGGCTGTGATGATGCCGATCCATCCGGCCAGGAAGATGATCATGCCGATGCGTTGGGCCGCCGCGGATGTGAACCGGCCGCCGAGGGGAGCGCCGAGAACGCTGGGGGCCATATAGGCGGCGAACACCAGTCCGAGGATGAGCGAGCTGCGGGTGTGGAGTTGATCTTCGACGAGCGCAGGCATGAAGGCCTGGTAGAAAGCCCCGGTCGTCCAGGTGGCCACGAACACCGCGGCCGCGACAGGGAGCAGATGCCTGACCCGGGCCGGTACGCGGACCCGGGGTATCAGTGATCGCCAAGCGCCAGGCGTCGGCTTCGCGGTCTCCGGGCTGATGACGATGAGTGCGGCAGACAGTACGAGGAGACCGGCGGAAACCAGGTAGATGAGGTGGCGTGGCCAAGGGCCGAACTGGACCAGGGCGCCGGAGGCGATGGCGCCGAGGGAGAGGCCGAGCATGGGTCCTTGGCTGGACGCGACAGAGGCCAACCAGGTCGGCCTGCTAGGCGCGGCGTCGACGATGTAGGAGGTAAGGCTGCTGCCGGCCAACCCCGTACCGACGCCCATCAGGAGCCGACCGGCCAGCAGAATGCTGATGTCGTGCACGTTCAGCAGCAGCAGACAGCCCAGCAGAAGCAGGCCGAGGCTGGCGATCGCGGTGAGCCGTCGGCCCAGATGATTGGACAGTCGTCCCAGCACCAACAGCGCGGCGATAGTGCCGACGGAGTTGGCGACGACAGCCAGCGCGATATCGGCGTTGGTGAACCCATCCTCAGCCCGATAGGTGTTGAACAGGGGGATCGGCGTGACCAACGCGGCAAACGAGGCCACCAGGGAGACCACCGCAGATGAGAATGCCAGCCGGAGCGTTCTGCCCCGGCGAGTCCGGTTGATCACTGGTGCCACGTCTTGCATTGAGCCGTGCCTTTCTATTGTTCTGAACCACCCCGGAGTTTCCGGAGGCTCCGGGCTGTGTCTCTGCCCAAGGGACCGACGCCGGACAGAGCTAGGCCGGTGCAGCCGGGCCAACTGGCGCACCACGCGACACCGGTGAGCATGAAGGCACAACAAATGGCGTCATCGTCCATCTCATGAGCGTCGATCCGCGGCGCCGTCTTACCAACAACGTCGCGATCTCGCCCGTTCCTCCTCGCCCTCCCGCCGCAGCTGGCTGCGTCTGCATGAGTCGCTGCTGGCCGAGTTGCATGCCGCCGGCATGCTGGACCGGTCGAGGATCGACGGCTCTCACGTCCGGGCCCTGAAGGGGGGCCCAAAACCGGACCGAGCCCGGTCGACCGTGCCCGGATAGGCTCGAAGCACCGCTCGCGGACGCCTTCGTGGACCTGGAGACCGACCGGCTCGAAGACGTCGGCGACGTCGACCTGGTATTCGACGTGCTCGGCGGCGACATCCTCGGCCGCTCGACCGCCCTGGTGCGCGCCGGCGGCACCCTCGTCACCATCGCCACGCCGCCCACGGTTCGGCCCGACAACGGACGGGCCGTCTTCTTCGTCGTCGAACCCGACCGCGCCCGCCTCGCAGACCTCGTCCAGCGTGTTCGCGACGGACGGCTCAAGCCCGTCGTCGGGGATGTGCGGCCACTGTCCGAAGCGCCCGCCGCCTTCGCCCGCAAAGGGCGCCCCACCTCCGGCAAAACGATCACCCAGATCGCGGAAGACTGAGTCGGGCCTCCCAGGTCACTGGATTTCGGTGGCTCTGGTCATAGTCGCGGCCTGTTCCTGCCAGGTCCTCGTGGTACGACAGGTGGGAGATGGTGGCGACACGCCCGAAGATGCGTGATTCAGTAGCCGAAAGCCGCCTGCCCTCTCGGCGGGCGGGGCGCACTCCGAGGGAGCCGGACCGGGCCAGCAGACAGGGCAAGGACCTCGTTTGTGGGTGGCTCCGAGCCGGATGCACCTGTCTGGTGTCGGCAGCGGCTGAATTCACAATTCAGCCGTCGCCGACAGCCCGAGCACGGGCGCGGCACCGTGCAGCAGCCACCAGGCCGAGCTGGCGGCACCGGCCCGTGGATCCGGCGTCTACCGGAGCTCTATCAGCGTCTCTGATTGGCTTAGCGAGCCTGAGCGTTGCTCAGCCTTGGGAGCCAATCGCCTTCGTGCCCTGGTACTGAACGACCGGAGCCGCCAGCCCGCGTGGCACGACCTCCGGACGTTGGTCGACCGGGCCGCAAGACCCGACCGAGGAGGGTGCCCGACGTCGCCTGGGCGCCGGGCGTGCGCGTAGCACTCTGCCACAGGTTCACTACGCTTCGCTAATCCAACTGGTGAGCCTTCTGCAGGCACGGTGGGACGCGCAAGACTGGCCGCCCCACCGGCACTCGCAAGGGAGACGACCCTGTGGTGCTTGGCCTGCCCGCAGCGATACGGGCTTGTCTCTTCGACCTCGACGGCGTCACCACCGACACGGCCTCCGTCCATGCTGCTACGTGGAAGGAGGCGTTCGGCAATAGCGCGGGGGCGACGGATTGCGCCCGTTTAGCCTTGATCCACCGACGTGGCCTGAAGTGGATCTTCTGACGGGTTTTTGAGCGGGTTTCGGGTTGGTGTCTGTGCCTGGGCAGGTGGTATCC
>NZ_JBSFJX010000414.1:0-3313 GCF_053598275.1 Streptomyces sp. NPDC001156
GGCCTCTTATGCGGACCCTGCTGTTATGCCGAGGTGGCGGCCGGGAGCCGTCATGGCGACAGCGCCCGGCCGTAGGTGAGCGGCATAATCTACAGACCGTCGAGGAATGCCAGGATGGTATCGGTGGGTTGGTAGCGGCCCGGGGTGGCGTCCTGCGGGGCGGTCCTGGCCAACGCCTGCTCCTTGAGCGCAAGGTCAGCATGGATGTAAATCTGTGTAGTTGCGACGTTTTCGTGCCCCAACCACAAGGCGATCACAGCGGTGTCGACGCCAGCGTGCAGCAGCCGCATCGCGGCGGAATGACGCATGACGTGCGGTGAGACCTTCTTGCCGAGCAGAGTCGGGCAGGAGCGTGTGGCGGTGGCCGCGTGCTTGGTGATGCGTCGCTCCAACCCGTCGCGGCTCAGAGCCTCGCCTCGGCGGGCTGGAAACAGCGGGTCGGAGGGAAGACCGCCACGTTCGTTCATCCAGTTCTTCAACGTGGCGACGGTGCTCACGGCCAGCGGGGTGATGCGCTGCTTTCGCCCCTTGCCCAGGCAGCTGATGTGCGGGCCGACGCCCAGGTGCACGTCGCCCACGGTCAACCCGGTCAGTTCGCTGGCGCGGAGCCCGGTTTGGCAGGCCAGCATCAGTAGCGCATGGTCGCGTCGTCCGGTCCGGGTTCCCTGATCG
The DNA here is from genome assembly GCF_053598275.1 of Streptomyces sp. NPDC001156. Classification (NCBI taxonomy): domain Bacteria; kingdom Bacillati; phylum Actinomycetota; class Actinomycetes; order Kitasatosporales; family Streptomycetaceae; genus Streptomyces; species Streptomyces sp. NPDC001156. Next base: position 673 of record NZ_JBSFJX010000414.1, read on the forward strand.
CAGGCTTCGAGCAACGCGTTGATCTCCTCCTCGGTCAGGTAGGTGACCAGGGTGCGGTCGAAGCGCTTGGGTGGGATCGCCAGCACCCGCGCGATGATCGCGGCGTCCTCGGGACGCTGCAGGGCCGCATGGCGAAACAGCGAATGGATCGCGGCCAGGCGAGCGTTGCGGGTCCGGATGCCGTTGCCGCGGTCGGCCTCCAGATGGTGGAGGAACGCACCGATCAACGGTGCGTCCAGGTCGGCGACATCCAGACGGGAGGGTGGCTTCCCGGTCTGGTCGGCAGCGAAGACCAGCAGCAGTTTGACCGCGTCGCGGTAGGCGGCGATCGTATGGCCGCTGGCCTGCCGCTGCCGAACGAGGCGGTCGGTGAAGAATGACTGCAGGAGTGGCGCGAGGGTGTTCATGGGTGACCTGCCAGGTGAGCGTCCAGGCGTCGTCCGGCCAGCGCCATCAGCTCCGGAGCGGCCGACAGATACCAGTAGGTATGTTTCGGATCGGTGTGCCCCAGGTAGGTCGACAGCCGGGGCATCATGGCCGCCACGTCCGCGTCTTCGCGGTACCAGTCCAGCACGGTGGACACCGCGAAGCCGTGCCGAAGGTCGTGGATTCGCGGTCGGCAGGACGCCGAGCGGCGGGTGATCCCGGCCTGGCTGGCCAGCCGGGTGAAGGTGAGTCCGATGTTGGAATGCAGCAGCCGGGTCCCGGTGGAGGACACCAGCAGGGCCGGGCATGCCCGATACGAACGTGTCCGGTCACGAAGGTCCATGTAGCGTCGCAGGGCCTCGATCGCACTCGGATGCAGCGGCACCAGACGGGACTTGTCGAACTTGGTGTGCCGCACCACCAGCAGCTCGCTGTCGATGTCGAGGTCGGCGCTGTCCAACGCGATCGCCTCGCCGACGCGCAGGCCGCTGACCGCGAGCAGGCCGATCAACGTCTGGTAGGTGGCCGCCCGCAGCTGCGGACGCAGTCCGGCGGCCTCCCGCATCAGCGCGAGGATCTCCGGCTCGGAATACAGATAGGGGGTGGCTCGGTCCGGTCCATGGCGGATCAGACCGGCCGGGAGGACCTCGACGCTGGGATCGATGCTGTGCAGATAGGCGGCGAAACCGCGCACCGCGGACAGACGGATCGCCCGCCAACTGCTCGAGGCTCCAGCGGGCAGCGTCGCCCAAGCCAGTGCGGACTCGGTGGTGGGCGTGTGAACGCCGTGTTCATCGAGGTAGTCGACGAACTGGCTGAGCAGCCGTCCGACGTTGTGGAGCTTGAACCCCAGCGCGCGGCGCAGGCTGAGGTAGTGGTCCAGTTCCAGGCGTAGCGACCGGCGGGTGCTCATGCCGCATCACCGGGCCAGGGACGGACCAGCTGCCGCAGCGTCCGCTGGTCGACCTTCGCGTAGATCGCGGTGGTCAGCAGGCGTTGATGGCGTAGGACCTGTCCGATCTCGGTCAGCGATCCGCCGGCGCTCAGCATCGCGGTCGCCGCGGAGTGCCGCAGCCGGTGGGCGCCGATCAGGCCCAGGCCGGCCCGTCGGCCCGCGATGACCACGACCGTGGTGACTCCGTTGGAGGTCAGCGCCCGGTAGGGGGCCTGGGCGCGGACGAAGACGGTGCCCTCCTGCGCGCGCTCCGGGCGTCCGTCGCGCAGGTAGTCGACGACGGCTTCTCCGACATCGGCTGGTAACGGCAAGCGGTCACATCGGTTGCCCTTGCCCCGCACGGTGATCTCGCCGTGTCGCCAGTGGATGTCGGACAAGGTCAGTGCGGCGACCTCTCCGGCCCGCAGGCCGAGGCGGACGAGCAGGGTGAGGATCGCGAAGTCCCGGCGCCCGGTCGCCGAACCTCGATCGCAGGACGCCAGCAGCGCCGTGACCTGCTCGTCCGGCAGCCCTTTAGGCAGGCTGGTCTGCGTCCAGCCGGGCACCGCCAGCACCGCCGTGGACAGCGGCTTCTCGATCATGCCGCTGATATGGAGGAAACTGAGCAAGGACCGCAGCGCGGTCACCATCCGCCCCACCGAACCCGGTCGCTGGCGGGATTGCTCCAGTACGAACGCGGTCACCTCACCCGCGTCCAGCCCGCCCAGGTCAAGTCGGCCCTCGGTCCCTGCCAGGCCAAGCAGGAACGGGCGAACCAGGCGCACGTTCAGCTCGACGGTCGTGGCCGCCAGGCCCCGCTCGACGCTCAGGTAGTCCCGGTAGCGGGCCAACAGCACCTCCACCGGTGTCGTCGGCGCCGCCGGTGTCACTGGCGGGGCCACTCCCAAGCACCGCAGGTAGTCCAGCAGCGGCCGCAGGGACCGGCCGGTGACGGAGTTGACGTAGCCGAGCGCGCGACGCTCGGCGAAGTAGGCGTCCACCGTGGTCTGCGTCAACGCCGAAGGCTCCAGGTGCCGCTCGAGCATCCAGCGGCTCAAGTGGGCCACCAACCGCAGGTGCCCGGCCGCCGTCAGCGGCGTATACCCCAGCCGCTCCAGCTCAACCCGGAAGGCCACGGCGTACGGAGCCAGCGGACCACGCACCCGAGCCCAACACGGAACCGTCGTCATGATCGTCTCCTCTCGTTCAGGGACCCCTGTCAGGGGCCGTGCAACGAAAGGAACCAGCAGGACGATCCGGAACCTGCGAACATCCCCTTAA
>NZ_JBSFJX010000415.1:0-3275 GCF_053598275.1 Streptomyces sp. NPDC001156
GACCACAGGGTCACCCCTCGGTAGCCCCGCCATCCGCTCGGTGCCCTACTCGCCTGCAAAGACGGAGACGGCCTGCTCTGCATGGTTCTCCCAGGTTCGGCGCGCACGGCAATGAAGCGTCGCCGCTCGGTATGCACACCGAGCTGCAACAGGGCACAGGGCACCGGGAAGAGCAGCCGTTCGTACGTCCACAAACTGCTGTATCCGGCCGCTTCGGCCGTTCCGGCTGCTTCGACCACGTTGCAGATCCACTCCCAATCTCTGGGGCGGACGAAGTCCGAGTTTCACGAAACCTCCGATGTGGTCGTTGGAGTTTGGCGACAAGGCGGGAAGGCCGGATGGGACTTTCCCCCCCGACACCGGGCTGCCGCTGGCGTGGCGTGGTGTGGGAGCGTACGTCCGCTCTCCAGCCACATAAAGGGTGCGTACGAGTTGTCGGTCTTCTCGGGGCACAGGCACTGGCCTCCAAGCGCTTGAGCTGGGCGGGTAAGTGGTTTCACGCACTGGCTGGCAGTTGCTGATCAGCCCAGGTGAGTTTGCCGTCCGGGATGTGGCGGGTTCCCCATCGGCGGGACAGTTGAGTGACCAGGAAGAGGCCGCGGCCGTGTTCGTCGGTGGTGCGGGGGTGACGCAGAAGCGGGTGGCTGTGGCTGGCGTCGGAGACTTCGCAGGTCAGCATCTCGTGCCGGATGAGGCGTAGGCCGATCGTGCGGTCGCTGTTGCAGTCGCCGTGGATGATGGCGTTGGTGAATAGTTCGCTGACGATCAGCTCTGTGGACTCGGCTAGGTGTTCCAGTCCCCACTGGGTCAGCTGCCGGATAGCGAGAGTTCGGGCACGGCTGACGACGGCGGGATCGCTGGGGAACTGCCAAGAGGCAACCTGGTCTGCGCTCAGCGAGTGGGTCCGTGCGAGGAGCAGAGTGACATCGTCGCTCGGCGGCTTGGCCCGCAGTGTGTCCACCGTGGACGAGCACAGATCGTCCAGTGTGAGGTGGGGCCGTGCGAGGGCCGCGCGCAAACGGTTCATGCCGGCGCTGATGTCCTGGTGACGGGCCTCGATCAGACCGTCGGTGTAGAGGGCGAGCACGCTTCCTTCGGCGAGTTCCAAAGTTACGGACTCGAAGGGGACTAGTCCGAGGCCGAGCGGTGCTCCGCTGGGCAGGTCGGGGAAGGCGACGTGGCCGTGCGGGTCGATGACCGCGGGCGGGGGGTGGCCAGCCCCGGCCATCGTGCAGGTGCGGGTGGCCGGGTCGTAGACGGCATACAGTGAGGTGGCGGTCATCGTGGTGGTGGCCGGGTGCCGGGGGTCGGCGTCCGCCTCGGTGAGGTGGACGACCAAGTCGTCGAGGTGGGCCAGCAGTTCGTCCGGGGCAAGGTCCATGGCGGCCAGGGTGCGTACGGCGGTGCGGAGTCTGCCCATGGTCGCGGCGGCGTTGATGCCGTGTCCGACCACGTCGCCGACGACCAGTGCGACCCGGGCGCCGGGCAGCGGGATCACATCGAACCAGTCACCCCCGACGCCGTAGTGACCGTCGGCAGGCAGGTAGTGCCAGGCCACCTCGGCGGCGGACCCGCCTGTTGCGCGGCGGGGGAGCAGGTGGCGCTGCAGCGCGAGAGCCGCGGAGCGCTCGCGCACGTATTGGCGAGCGTTGTCCAGGGCCAGCGCTGCCCAGCTGACGAGTTCCTCGGCCAAGAGCAGGTCCTCCTCCTCGAACGACCTGGGGTCCTTCGTCCGCACGAAGACCGCTACGCCCAGCACTGCGCCTCGGGCGTGAATCGGGACGACCATCAACGAGTGCATGGCGTGCTCGCGGATCTTCTCCGCCCACGCCGCGCCGTGGTGGTCCAGCCATGTGCCCGGGGATGTGTCCAGCGTCGGCTCGAAGTGGGATTTCCCGGAGCGCAGGACACCGGTGAAGGGCGAAGCGGGCGGGACGAAGACCGGCTCTCCGCGAGCGAACAGGGACTCCGGCGTTCCCGGGTGGATCGAGGCCAGGCCGGCACGGCGGAAGACGGGGATGCGCCCGTCCTGTGCGCCGAGATGGGCCAAGGGCTGCTCGCCGAGTGGGACGGACTCCGCCAGGTCGACACTGGCGTAGTCCGCGAGGAACGGCACGGCGAGGTCGGCCAGTTCCTGCGCGGTCTGCATGACGTCCAAAGTGGCGCCGATGCGCCTGCTGGCCTCGCCGAGGATTGCCAGACGCTGTCGTGCCCGTCGGCAGTCGGTGACGTCCACGCTCACAGCGCACACGCCCAGCGGGCGACCCTGCGCGTCGTCGAGGCGGACGAAGGACGCTGTCAATATGCGGTTGCTTCGCACATTCTCTGGCAGCAAGGCCTGGTAGTCCACGTGCATCCCCGGGTCTCCGCTCTCCAGCACCTGGTGCATCACTGCTTCCAGCGTTTCGGCCCCCGTCCCGGGCGCCGCCTCCGTCAGCCTGCGGTCCAGCCGCTGTTGGAGAGGGATGCCGTCCCAGGAGGCCTGGGTGTCGTTCACCCGGATGCAGCGCAGGTGCGTGTCCCGTATGACGACACCGATCGGCAGGCGGCTCGGCAGCGGCAGCGTAGCGAGGAGCGGCACCGCCACTGTGGCCTCGGTCGGCCACGCGGGAAGCAAGCCATTGTCGGTCGCCCAGACCACCCACCAGTCCCGGCCGTCCTGCCCGGACAGCGATGACACGCACAGGCGCACGTCGATGCTGCGGCCGTCGCGGTGGCGGACCTGCGTGAGGTCGGACCAGCGGCCCCAGAGGGTGCTCTCTTGTGCGACTTGTGAAGCCTTTACTCGGTCGTCAGCGGCCACCAACAGGACACCGGCGGACCGCCCCACCACCTCCGCGGCCGAGTAGCCCACGAGCCGCTGAGCGGCCTGCGACCATGCGACCACCGTCCCCTGCGCGTCGAGGAGAGCTATCGCCGGGCCGACTGTCTCGATGGCCGTCTGAGCCTCGGAGACCGTGGTCTCTGCGGAACTGCCCATTGCTCTTCTCCTTCTGTGTCCCCCGGCGATGCGGCCCCCCAGCTGCTCGGCTGTCCGGTGGATGGATAGATCCAGGGCAGGGAGTGATCGAGCTACCAGGCACGGCAGGCCACAGCCCATTCACCAAATGCCTCCGAGGACGCCCCGGCCTTCAGGCCGGGGAGGAATCGGACCCCTGCGGAGCAGGGCAGGAAACGGTCTTTCGCCCCCAGGGCGAAAGACCGCCCACATGATCGGGTAAGGTGTGCGTGCGTTGCGAGAACCAAGCGCGCACCGTGCCGATCGAGAACCAAGA
>NZ_JBSFJX010000416.1:0-3250 GCF_053598275.1 Streptomyces sp. NPDC001156
GACGGCACGCGCACCTCCAAGCTTTGCCGTACAAAACCGGGCTGGTTTCAACCCGGCTGGTGTTGATCGTGTAAGAGCTGCTGGTCGCTGACCCGGAGCCAACGTGAGCCAGGAATCCCCCTGCTTGAGCTGGGGGAGGATTCAATGACATCCCTGCACAGTCGTTTGCCGTGCCGCAGCCGGGCGGAGCGAGACGGTTCGAGATCTATCCTGCCTGCCCACTGCACCCGACGGACGAAGGGTGACGTCTTCTCGCCGGTGGTCGTGGGGCACCTGTGGGGCCAGGGCTCTGAGCGAAGGGAGCGGCCCAGCTCAAGCGGGCTTCTCTGCGCGGCCTGTAAATCTGCCGGCTCAGCCTTCCCAGGTTCGAATCCTGGCGCCGCCACGCTAGTGGGAATCGGCCCCTGACCAGCAAGTCTGGTCGGGGGCCGCTCTCGTTCTCGGCTCACGTGAGTTCCCACCGTTTCCCCGGTGCCCCCGCCCGTACCGGCACGGTCGTGGCACGCCCGGTGACCTTGATCACTGGCCGGCTGGCTGCCAGGGCCGCCCCAGGGAAGTGCGTGCTTGTTCGACTGATCGCCGTTCACAGCAGCGGTCGTGCCCGCCGGGGGGACTCGATCGTCCTCCGCACGGGACTCGGCGACCCCGACGACAACCGGTGGTGGCAGTTCTCTCGCCGCTCCCGCGCCTGACCGGTGAGGTCGGGTATCCGGACCCCGGCGTATGTGCCATCGGCAGACAGTCGTATTGACGGCTTTCAATCAAGTGTTTGCCGGCGGTGGGGCGGCGAGTAAGGGCCGTGTCCGGCTCACCGTCTCCTGGTGGGAGTGGTGAGCCAATACTCTCCCGTGCGGCGGTCTGGCGTAGCTGGCCCTGTCATCTGCGTGGAGGTCCGGGCCAGTTGTCGTCGTCTGTCGATGTCGGTTCGGTTCGTACGGCCCGGTGACGGTCCCGGCTTCGGGTCAGGGGCCTAGCCGTCGAAGCCGTCTCGGACAATGCGGCGGGCCACCGTGACGCGGGCCCCGGCGAGTTCAGCGTTGATCCGCCGTTGCCGTTCGTCGTCTGTAGCCACGGAAGCGGGTGCGGGCGGGCCGACGAGCAGGCACGTACGTCTGAGGTGTGTCGGCGGGTGGGTCGCGTCGACGCTGTGCCCGCGTCGAACGCCGACACGTCGCTGCCGCTCGTACTCGTACTCGGGGATCGATGCCATGTGTGCTCTGAGCCGTTCCCAGATTTCCTCCGGCTTGGCCTCGACCGTGCGGGCGCCGCGCGGTCCGGCGAGGGCGGTCTGGCTGGCCTCCCGCCGGAGGGCGACGGCGGCGGAATCCGTGACCAGCAGCCGGTCCATCAGGCCCACGGCCGCCTCGGTGGACGCCGCGCGGGCGGCCTCGCGGTCGGCAAGGTATTCGGCTCGCTGGGCGGCCCGCAGCGTCAGGTGGTCCAGCAGCGTCAGCGCGCCCTGGAGGAGCAGTCGGGGCACGATGTAGAGCAGGTTGACGAGCATTTCGACGGCGGACGGCTTGGCTGTCGGGGTGAAGTAGTAGTGCCAGGTGGTCAGCGAGCGGTACGCCGTTGACAGCACCAGACTTTGGTGTGTGTCGCCGTTGCTGTAGTGGGCGAGTTCGTGGCCGAGCAGTGCGATCCTCTGCTGCGGCGTGAGGATCTCCCACAGGGGCAGCCCCAGCGTCAGCAGTCGCCGTCCGCGCACGCCATGGGTCATGACGCTCGCGTTGACCTGCGCGTTGACCCTGACCTGGTCGACACCGCGGGTGCCGACCACCCGGGCGACCTCGTCGAGCAGTGCGTAGAGCTCGGGCGCATCGTCACGGTGCAGTACCGAGTCTGTCTTGGGCAACCGCGCGGCCCGCGGTCTGAAGGGCCACGCGACCCCGAGGAGGAGTAGTCCCAGCACCATGCCCATGCCGCCCCATCCGCGCACCAGCCACCAGAGCCCGCCGAAGACGAGGGCCACGGTGACGCCGTGTACGGCGAGTGCGATGGCGAAGGCGAGCAGCGAGGAGGCGTCGCGCCGGGCGCGCAGGCTCCCGCCGGCCGTCACCTGTGCCAGGAGCTTCTCGCCGTGCCGTCGCGACAGGGCACGCCGCGCTCTGTCCAGCCGGTCCCGCTCCTGAGGCGGCGTTTCCGGGTCCACGTTCCAGTCACAGAGCGCGCACCAGACGACGTATCTGCTGTCCGCGCGGATCTCGGCCCCACACTCCGGGCACGACCGAGAAATCTCCTCGGCGGTGCGCACGGCTGCGCCCTCCCCCATCCCCGTGACCCCTCCCCAGAAGCCTGTCCATGAGACTCCGAGTCGATCATTGGAGGCCGCTTGCGTAAAGGCCGATCGTGGCGGTTGGGTCCGTCCGTGATTCAAACGAAACCGTCCAGCTCAAGTGGGTGATCGGGGCCGTCTCACCCGTTGCTCGGCCGAGTTGCCGAGCCGTCTCCGCAACGCTCGCGTCAGCTGCTTGCGGCGGTGCCGCTCCATCGGCGTACACGTACCAGGTGGCGGCAAGTTCCCCGTCAGCCCCGGCTACGACTGGTGGTGGTGCTTACGCACGAGCGGCGGCAGCACGCTCCGCTTCGTAGCACAGTCCGCATGTCATTCGTCTGGCTTCGGGCATAGGGGTGGAGGAGCCGGGCGGGCTGGGAAGCGGGTCGCTGGTGACATGCAGGTGCCCGCCACAGATCCCGGCCCCGCACCGAGCGCAAGCGGCTACAGCAATAGGCGCGCTTGGCGGGACGGTCGAAGCACGACTCTCGGCAACGCAGTCAAAGCAATGCATGACGGCTTGCCTTTCTGGGTCATGAAGCCTTGCCGATCCCAATATCCTAGGCTCGGCTCCTCTAGGGCGCGCTTTAGGTCCGTCTTTGAGAAGTCACGGACTATTGTCCGACTTGGGGAAGGTCCGATCTCCAACCACTGGAAGTAAGACCCCAAGAGGTTTCAGAACGTTCTGCCAGTCGTGACTCTCTTGTCCAAGCTCTGCTGCAGCACAACCAGGTCACCGACCTGGTGAATGCGTCCCCGCCCCTACGTGCTCGAGGCGAGGTCGGAAAGGGCTCACTGGGCGTTGCCCTGCTCGGCCTGGTCGAAGAACTTCATGGCCATGAAGCCGTGCGCGTAGCTGCCACCTGCGCGCAGTGCTGCGGCGATCATGACGGTCTCCGCCAGTTCCTGCTGGGTCGCGCCCGCGGAGTGCGCGGCCTTGGTGTGCGCCTCGATGCAGTACGCGCACTGGGTGGT
>NZ_JBSFJX010000417.1:0-3245 GCF_053598275.1 Streptomyces sp. NPDC001156
AGGACGTACCGGCCGTGCCGGGCGTTCGCCAGGTGCGCAAGCGGAGCAGGCAGCTTCAGGGACACTTCGCCCTCAGGCGTGACGCGGATCGTCTCATTGCCGAACCGCTTGCCCGATTCGCCGTCCGCCTGCAGGAACCAGCGCGATGCCTCCCAACGACGCCGCCATGCGTGCCCGGTGAGCTGCGCCGCCTCGAGGTGGTGTCGGGTGGTGAGCAGGCGTTTACCGCCCCGCACCACCCGCACCCGCCCCACCTCGTGATCGGCCCGCTCCCGCTCCAGCCGATCCTTCAGCAGACGCAGCCGCCGGGACTTGTGGAACCACTCCTGCCGGGTGCGGTATCCGCCAGGCGCCCGCTTCGAGCCCTTCTCGCCCACCGGCAGCGACAACCGGTGCGCGATCGTCTTGATACCGGCCTCAAGGCCGTGGATGTGCCCGAGCTGGGCACGCCGGGACAGCGCCCACTGATCATGCGTGGCCTTGGTGATGCTCCCGGCCCACCGCGACGAAGACTCCCCCGTCAGGGCCCGCTTGCGCTCCGCCCACCTATCCGCGGAGTGCTCCAGACCGTCGGCGCACCGGCGTTTGAGGTCCCTTGCGGCCAGCGAGCCCAGGTGCGCGCCCACCAGGCGCAACACCTCCTCGTCGGCGGTGCTCAGGTGGCCCAGACGGGTCCGGATCGCCACGCCGGACGGGCCGACGGCCACGAAGGGAGCAGCGATCGTGCGCAACGACTCATCACGCATCGATGTACTCCCTCCCCAACGCTCGATCGGCAACAGGAAGAACGGTACGGGCGGGCACTGACATTTAGCGCCCGCCCATGCGCCGTGCGCGCTGCACCACCACGAACCAGTACACGCTCGTGCACACTCACACACACTCCTGCACATCCGAAACCGAACAGCTCCCAACCCCCGCTGGTCGAGCTCGCGCAGGAACCCGTACAGCCCGCGCGCATAGGCGGCCATCGAAGAGGGGACCGCCACCAGGGCGTGCGCCCTTCACCGGGGTGGTGTCGGCGAAGGAGGCAGGCAGAAAGACGCCCACCCGGTGCCCCAGCTCCTGCGCCAGCTCCGCTTCGGAGACGACCTTCTCCGGCTCGACGAGGACGACCCGCGCACGCGGCGCGTAGTGCGACGGATGCTGGCCCGGCACCCGAACGCGGCTGGTCGAGGGGACCGCGAGCGGGCCTCCCAGCACCGCTTCGAGGTCCTCACGCGTCACCCCGCCCGGCCGAAGGATGCCCGGGATCTCCTCCGTGGCGTCGACGATGGTCGACTCGACGCCGACCGCGCAGGGGCCGCCGTCCAGCACGAAGTCGACAGCATGACCGAGTTCGGCACGGACATGGTCCGCCGTCGTGGGGCTGACCGCGCCGAAGCGGTTGGCGGACGGGGCCGTGACACCGCCGCCGAAGGCCGACAGCAGCGCGAGGGCGACGGGGTGGTCGGGCACGCGCACGGCCACCGTCTCCAAACCACCCGTCGCTTCGAGAGGCACGCGGGAACCGCGCTGCAGGACCAGCGTGAGCGGCCCCGGCCAGAAGTGGTCGGCCAGCAAGCGCGCCGCCTGCGGCACGTCCTGGACCCAGTTGTCCAGCTGCTCCGCGCCAGCGATGTGGACGATCAGCGGGTGGGAGGGCGGGCGTCCCTTGACTTGGAAGATGCGCGCGACGGCGGCGGGGTCCTCGGCGTTGGCGCCGAGTCCGTAGACGGTCTCGGTCGGGAGGGCCACCAGGCCGCCGGTGCGCAGCACACCGGCCGCCTTCTCGATGTCACTGGTTCTAGCCGTCGCCCTTGCAATCCTAGGAGCACAAAGGCCCGGCGACAGTCATGATCAATCTCAGGGCCAACCACGGTGGCTGCCTTCCCCCAGGGTCGTATCACCGGGGGAGGCGGGCGTGGATGGTTTCACCCCGGCCGGTTCCCGGGGTGATGGCCACCTTGGTGGTGAGCTCAGCGTCTGCCCGCCGGGCCGGGATTCAACCAAGCACAGCACTCTTCCGGGTGTATTCAGGGCAGAAATCCCAGCAAGGGCCACGGAGGAAATCTGTCACGGCGATGGTAGACATTGACGGCCCGCAGGGTTACCGTTTCTGTCATACCCAGGAAGTCGAAGGGGGCACGGCAGAGACGAACTGCCGTGCATGCGGGTCGAGCAGGACGCGGTCCTCAAGGGCCGCGAGCAGTACCCGCGTTATCCAGCAGTACGACCGAGTAACCGAAGGTAAGGAGCAGAACGCCATCAGGATCGCCCGGGCGAGGAAGAAGTCCGCCCGGGTACCGCAAGGCCCCGGATTGGAAGGTGGTCCCCGGTCAAGCATCAGCGATCCCCGCAGCCCCGCCCTCCCAGGCGGAACCTGCGGACACAGAAGGCCGGCGCAGTGTGCCGGTAGATGGTGTTGAAAGCTCGGGGCCCGGGTGGCAGTACGCACCCGGGCCCCCCGACGCGTCCGCTGAAAGAAGAGGTCTATGCCCCCTGCCCGTTCCCGTCCCGTCGACCATCTCGACGATGACGACTACCCCGCCTACACCATGGGCCGGGCCGCCGAGATGCTCGGCACCACCCCCGCCTTCCTCCGCGCCCTCGGCGAACACCGCCTGATCACCCCCCTGCGCTCCGAAGGCGGCCACCGCCGCTACTCCCGCTACCAGCTGCGCATCGCCGCCCGCGCCCGCGAACTCGTCGACCAGGGCACTCCCATCGAGGCCGCCTGCCGCATCGTCGTCCTCGAAGACCAACTCGAAGAAGCCCAGCGCATCAACGAACAACTGCGCACCCGGGACAGCGAGTCACAGCCGAAGACCTCGGGCTGACCAGAACGCCAGGCGCGTCCCGCGCAGTTTGATTTCCACGCTCAACCTGCGAAAGGTCACTTGCCGGCACTTCGCTTGATCGGAGATTGCGTCCCGGCGGTGTCCGTGGCGGGGGATGAACCGGCGCCCGCACACAGGGCAGCGGACCTGCACCGCCTCGCCGCCCTCGAAGGTGAGCTCCCGCCACGCCTCCCTACGGTCCCTAAAACGCTATGCACTGCCCGGGGGCGACGCTGTCGCCTGCCATGTCACCGAACGGCGCCCGGCCGCCCGTCGACGAAGCTCGGAGCACTTCCGGTACTCGGACGACACCACAGTCGGGCGGCATAGTCCCACCCATGAGGGCCGGGGCTGTCAAGCGTAGAAATGGTCCCGACCCTCGGCTTTTGTTCTTCGCCGAGGCGCTTTCGTTTGTGGGTGGTCTCC
>NZ_JBSFJX010000418.1:0-3210 GCF_053598275.1 Streptomyces sp. NPDC001156
GTGCGGGCCGGGCCAGGGGATTCCCGGCCCGCACGGGGGTCTGTCAGCCGTGCGTGGCGGCGGCCGTCAGGGCGGGCAGTGCGAGCGCTTCGAGGGCGGCGGCCTGGTCGGCGTCGGTGAGGGTCTGCGCGGTCGACGTGACGGCCTGCATCACGCCTCCGGCTGTCATCTGACCGCCCCGGATGAAGTGGGCCAGGATCATGTCCTTGGCCTCGGTGCCGATGCTGAGCGTCTTGGTGACGTGCTCGATCGTCTTCGTCGGCTCGGCCAGGGTCTTACCGGCGGCGGCCTCCATCTCGCGCACCTTGGCCTCGACGTACTCCCGCGAGAGGAACGTGCGCACGGCGTCGGCGGTCTTGGACGTGATGAGCTCCAGCGTCCTGCGCTGCGTCTGCCCGGACCAGGACACGACACCTTCGTCCTGCTTGCCTCCGAGGTGGACGGCGCGCATGACGTCCTTGGTCTCGGTCAAGCCGTTGCGGCAGACCTGGATGACCGCGCGCGGGGTGATGGTGTACGCGCCGGCGCCGACTTCGCTGTTGGTGATGACGAACCCGGCGGAGATCATCGGCAGTTCGTCACCGCTGCGGCCGTCGAACGGGGAGCGGTAGCCGTGCAGCAGCGTGCGGGCGGCGACGGCGACGGCTTCGGACTCGACGCGCACGTACATGCGCCGGTCGGTGAGGTCGCAGCCGGTCACGCGGGTGGGGTGGCCGGACTGCTGCACTCCGTCCAGGGCGGCCAGCAGCATGTCGAAGTTGTCCATGAGCTTGTAGCTGTCGGACAGCAGCGCGCGGGCCACGCCCTCGGCGGGCGGCATGCCGGCGCCGTTCTCGCCCCGGAACGCGCGCAGCATGAACTTGCGCTCGGGCTCCTGGCGCAGCCACGCGTTGACGTTCTCGTCCAGCAGCGGGACGTTGTCGGCACGCATGCGGCGCAGGTAGGCGAGCGGGATGCGCAGCTTGTCGGAGATCCCCTCGTCGGCGACGGCGGTGGGCCGGTAGATGCCGTCGACGTCCGTCACGCCGTCCTCGGTGATCAGGGACTCGACGCCCTCGACGTGCACGTTGCCCTCACGGAACCGCAGGGCGACGGCGGGGGCGATCACGTCCAGCTTGCGGCGCTGCTGGTCCTCCAGGATGCGGACCATGTCGGAGAGATCGGCGTTGCGGGCGCCGGTAGGGGCGACGTTGGTGGCGCGCTCGGCGAACTGCTGAGTCATGCGGGGTTCCCCTTCGTTGGCGTCCGAGTCGGGGCCGCCGCCCCGGACACTGTTGATTCCTGCGGTTCGGGGGCGGGGCCACCACCCCCGAACAACTCCAATACTAGTGCGAGTCTGACAGGTGTGAACCCACCTCTGACCAGCGCTTTTAGGCGAACGTGCGGAAGATCGGCAACGGCGTCAGGCTCCGCCGCCGCACGTTCCTCGCCACGATGACGGGTGTCGGGCCGGTCATCTTGCTGAGGTCGTAGCGCAGTTCAGGCGCCTCGCCGAACGGGTCGGCGTGCGCGTGGATGGCGGTCACCCAATACGGGCCGTGAAGCTGCGTCAGGCTGCCGTGATAGTCGACCTTCTGCCACAGAACCGGCCCAGCGTCCTGCGGGTCGAGAGTCCTCGCGACAGCAACCGCGAGCGCGCTCGTGATCCGCTCCGTCATCAGGAGGACGAAAGCGGCTGACACCGTGCGCGGGTCCACGGGCACATTCGCCACGGCCGGTCCCGTGTGCCCGCCGCGCACACCCATGGCCCAACCCAACTCGAAGAACGGCCGGACCAAAGCCAACTGCTCGTGAGAGACCCTGAGCGCGCTCGGGTCGCTCTCGCTACGCGCCAACTCCGCCAGCGCGTAAGCGGCCTGCTCCCGCTCGGCGTCCGTGATCGGGGCGCTGATCTCCTCGGCCCGCTGCACAATCCGCGTGTCGTCCATGACTCCCCTTCATCGTGTCTGCACTGCGGGTGCGGAAGGGGGCGCCCCGGCGGGGCGCCCCCTCGCGGATTACTTCAGGAATCCGCGCGTCCGAAGAAACTCGGCCGTGATGTGCGCGACTCCGCGCGGCTTGTAGATCTGCGGGAATCGCCGCATCTCCACTTCGGTGCGGCCCGTCTCGTCCGGCTCGATCAGTTCGTGTACGAGACGGTAAGGACGGTCACCTGTCGGCATTTCCAGAACAACGGGGCCGACCTTGGTATCGAAGCGAATTCCGGTGTAATTCGCGTCGGAGTTGTGCACGATGTTCGCCCCGGCCCGCTCGCAGATAAGCGGAAGGAAGTTCGCGACCGTGCGGGCCTGAATTGCAAGGCCGTTCATGGGTGCGTCCTTACCGCCGCGCACTCGGCGGACGATTCCGTCGGAGATTTGGATTTCCACTTGGCTTTCCCCTTCGTTGATCACTGCGTGTGCCGGGGGTCGCCTCCCCCTGCAACTCACATACTAGTACGTGTTAGGGGGAGTTGGAAGACCTTGTTGCGCCCCGTAGTGCGGTAGATGTTGCCCCTTGATGTTGCGTCAGGTGTTGCGCTGGACGTTGCACGGCCTGGCGGCCGGCCTCTACAACACCCCACGTCAGCGGCCTGCGAGCGCGTGGTCGGGCTGCTGACATCCCCTCTGCTGCCACTTGTCCCACGCCGGTTGAAGGATAGTGAGGAATGGGGGCGGGGGCGTGGTCGGGCGGCGGCCTCGGGGATTGGGGCGGCCTGGGAGGTCTGCTGCGCGTCGGCTCCGCCGCCGCGCTGGGCCGGTGTGGAACCCCGGGCCGGGGTCCGGGCGGGGTTGGTGGTCTTGCGTAGCCGCCGACATGCCCGGAGCCGTCGGGCTTTGGATCATCCACGCTCGGCGTGTGCTCTGGCCGTAGGTTGCCGGAGAAAGGACGCGACGGGCGTACTCTCCTAAGCATAATTCTCTTACAAATTTGGAGAATTGAGGTGAGGTCAGGTTAAAGGGAATCAGGAGAGAGAGTCCGGGTAACCTGTTTTTCGGAAGGAGGTGTTCGTAATGGAGTTCGATTCCGGCAAAAGTGACTGACTGTCAGGGAGAGGGCCTCGATGTCCTAGGTGCGTCTTTTTGAATTCGCGGAGCGAATTCCTGGACGGATTGCGGAGCAATTCGGCCCGATCGTCACGGAGTGACGATGTATCAATTTCCTTGCGGAGCAAGGAAATTGAACCGGCGCGTAGCGCCGGCGCGTCGTTCCGCCGGAGGCGGACGCGCG
>NZ_JBSFJX010000419.1:0-3191 GCF_053598275.1 Streptomyces sp. NPDC001156
ACGAGGCGGCCAGGGCGCGCTGCCCGGCGTCCATCGGGCCCCGGTGCAAGGCGGCGACCCGGTGGAACGTGCCGCGCCCCACCGGCGGGATCACGTGGGTGCGGGCAGCGGCCAGCAGCCGGTTCTCCGCCGCCAGCCGCCGGTGTGTGGTGTAGGTCTGGGAGCCGATGGGCCGGTAGATGCTCGTGCCGTCCGGCCGCTGCAGGTCCGGGTGCGACGGGTTGATCTCGGGCGGGGTGATGTCCAGGCAGTCGGCGTGACCGAGGACCTGGTCGGTGATCTGCTCGGCGAGAGCGGCGGGTGCGGTGGCACCGGCCAGGGTGCGCATCAGGTAGCGGCGCGCTTCGGCCACCACGTGGCGGCGGCGAAAGGTGGTGCGGCGTTCGGCGACGGAAGCCAGCACGCTCTCGGCCGCGGCCCCGGCGGCCTCCTCCCCGAATACGCACATGCTGCTTGACCTGACCGGACAGAGTAAGCGGCACCCACATCCTGTCGAGGATGCGACCGGCCTCCATGACCGCCAAGGTAAGCGAACGGTTAATCGGAATCCTCACCATCGCAACCCACACTGCTCCTCATGGGTTACATGCGTCCGGGTGGGGCCCGGTCCGCTGGATCGCGGCCATCGGCCATAGCGGCGGGAGCGACGGCCGCACGGGCATTGCAGTTCGTCGGCGTCAGCGCACTCGCCGGAATCGTGGTGGCTGGCATCGCGCTGCCGGCCGCTGGCGCGCTCGGCTTGTCGGCGAAGGGCGCGGCGACCGGATTCGATCACCTGCCCGGTGAGCTTAAGCGTCCGCCGCTGAGTCAGGCGTCACACATCCTAGACGCCAACAGCAACGTCATCGCCACCGTCTACTCCCGAGACCGCACGGTGGTCCCGCTCGGCCTGATCAGCCCGGTCATGCAGAAGGCCATCGTCGCCATCGAGGACGCCCGCTTCTGGCAGCACGGCCCCATCGACCCCAGGGGCATACTCCGTGCAGTCGTCAAGGACACCCAGGCGGGCGGCGCCGCGCAAGGCGCCTCCACGCTCACCCAGCAGTACGTCAAGAACGTGTTCGTCGAAGAGGCGGGCGATGACCCAACCGCGGTCGCCAAGGCGACCTCACCGACCCTCGGACGCAAGGTCCAGGAACTCAAGTACGCGATCCAGGCCGAGAAAGACCTCGGTAAGAAAAAGATCCTTGAGAACTACCTCAACATCGTGCCGTTCGGCGAGCAGTCCTTCGGCATAGAGGCGGCCTCCGAGCGCTACTTCAGCACGCACGCCAAGGACCTCACGCTCCCGCAAGCCGCACTCCTGGCCGGCGTCGTCAACGGGACCACGTTGTACGACCCCATCCAGCACCCCCATGCCGCTCGCGACCGGCGCGACCTCGTGCTGCAGCGCATGGCTGACGTTCACGACATCACCCAGGCGCAGGCCGACGCCGGAAGGAAGCAACCACTCGGCTTGAAGGTCACCGCCCCCCACAACGGCTGCGTTACCGCCGTCCGCGGTGCCGGCTTCTTCTGCGACTATGTCCGCGAGGTCTTCCTCAACACTCCCGTCTTCGGCAAGACCGAAGAAGAGCGCGCTCGGCGCTGGAACACCGGCGGCCTGACCATCAAGACCACCCTGGACCCACAGGTCCAGGACGCCGTCCGGGCCTCCATCGCCCAGCACGTCTACAAAACCGACCCCGTCGCCACCGCCGTTACCCTCGTCCAGCCCGGCACCGGCAAGATCCTTGCGATGGGCCAGTCCCGTCCGTACGGCTTCGGCCCGAACGAAACACAGATCAACTACAACGTCGACCACAACATGGGCGGCGGAACCGGCTTCCAGTCCGGCTCGACGTTCAAGCCGATCGTCGCCGCGGCGGCGATCGACGGCGGGACCGACCCCAACACCGTGCTGCCAGCGCCGTATTCGATGAACTACCCCAGTCCGGTGAACACCTGCGGCAACCCCTGGCTACGCAACCCCACCGACCCACCGATGTCGAACGAGAACAAGTCGGAAGTCGGCCCGATGAACATGCAGAAGGCGATGGCCCTCTCGGTCAACACCTACTTCGTCCAGCTCATCGGCAACCTCGGTATCTGCCCAGTGGTCCAGACGGAGCAGAAGCTCGGCGTGCACCAGGCCAACGGCGCCCCGCTCGAGCAGGTTCCCTCCATCACCCTGGGCACACAGCAGATGACGCCACTGACCATGGCATCCGCCTACGCCGCCTTCGCCGACAACGGCGTCTACTGCACGCCGACGGCCATCGAATCGATCAACGACTCGAGCGGAAAATCGATCCCGGTACCGCAGACAACGTGCAACCAGGCGGTGTCGCCGAACACCGCCGCGACCATCAACACGCTGCTCAAGGGCGTGGTGGAGGACGGCACCGGCCGCCAGGCAGGGCTGACGGACCGCGACAGCGCAGGAAAGACCGGTACGACCGACAACCGCTATGCGGCCTGGTTCGTCGGCTACACCTCGAACCTCGCCGGCGCGGTCTGGGTCGGCGGCCCGTCCCGTAACGTCTCCATGACCAACATCACCATCGGCGGCGTCTTTCACGCGGAGGTCTTCGGCGCCGACACCCCGGGCCCCATCTGGCGCGACGCCATGGCCGGTGCCCTCGCCGGCTCGGTCTCACCCCCGCTGCCCACTGTGCAACTCGCTCCCGACAAGCCCCAAGCTCCCGGTCCGGGTGCCTCGGCCAGTCCCAGCAGCAATGTCGCCGCCACTCCCGACAGCAACGGCTGAACGGCGGTCCGCCGAGCGCATCCAGTCGACGTAGGCCTCCATCGGTTCACCGGCGACGGTCGCCGGATACTCCATTGCCTGCCCTGAAGCCACGGCAAAGGCTCCGCAAGGACACCGTACTCATCGTGGTCGGCACCCCAGGAGGGTAGACAGGGCAGCGATGGTCGGTGGCGTCGGTCCGGCACCTTTGGTCGCGCCGGGCACAGCTTGGCTAGTGGGACAACTCTGCTCGGCTCCTCGCCGGCCGCGCAGGGGCCGGTTGAAGTTCGGTACGTCTCGGCAATCGACGGTCGATGCAGGAGGACTTCATCCGCCTCAATGGCCTGTCGCAGGCGACCACTAACCTTCTAGTGTGACGCGCCGGAAATGGCGAGTCTAAGTCTGTAGACTATTTCTATGTCGCATCGGGGTCCGCGTGCTGTCGAGGTCGTATTGTCCGACG
>NZ_JBSFJX010000420.1:0-3177 GCF_053598275.1 Streptomyces sp. NPDC001156
AAGGCCCCCTGCAGCCCGCGGGCGATGATGAGCACCGTCGCGCTGGGGGCGAGCCCGCACAGCGCGCTCATCAGGCCGAAGCCGGTCATGCCGATGAGGAAGACCCGTTTGCGGCCGTACCGGTCGGCCAGGCGCCCGGCGGGTATCAGCGCCGCGGCGAAAACCAGGCTGTAGATGTTCAGCACCCAGCTCAGGTGCCCGGTGGTGGCGTGGAAGCTGCGGCCGATCGTCTCGAAGGCCACGTTGACGATGGTGGTGTCGAGGAACACCACGAACACGCCGAGGCTGCTCAGGGCGAGCCCGCGCCCTGCGCGCCGGCGTGCCGCAGGGTCCTGGGGTTCTTCTAGGGCGGCATCGTCACGGGCTGCGCCGGCGCTCGGCCCGGCCGGCGGGGCCAGAGTGCCCGGGCTCTCGGGGATGGACATGGCGCTCCTGAAGTGAGTTGTGTTTTCCTACTTACTCGAGGGACGGTATCGTTGTGAGTAGGAAAACACAACTCACTCGTTATTGTGCTGAACACATGGATGCAAACGAGGACAGGACGGCCGAGCGCAAGCAGGCCGGCACCCGCCTCGGGCAGGAGCGGGCGGCGGTGGCCGACGGCCGCAGCGCTTGTGCGGCCGACGGGAGAGCGACGCGCCCCGGGATGTACGTCTTGGCCGACCAGCCCGTCGGCGTCAGGCCCTGCTCGATTGCGGGCGCGCTGGAGATCCTTGGCGAGCGGTAGTCACTGT
The DNA here is from genome assembly GCF_053598275.1 of Streptomyces sp. NPDC001156. Lineage (NCBI taxonomy): Bacteria > Bacillati > Actinomycetota > Actinomycetes > Kitasatosporales > Streptomycetaceae > Streptomyces > Streptomyces sp. NPDC001156. The sequence goes on from NZ_JBSFJX010000420.1 coordinate 735, forward strand.
TGGCGCTACGTGAAATGGCGTACGGCGTGCACCAGTTCTCCAGGATCGCCGGGTATACCGGGGCGTCGCGGGACATCCTCGCGGACCGGCTGCGCAAGCTGGAGAACGCCGGCGTTGTCGAGCGTCGGCAGTACAGCGAGCACCCCCGCGTTACGAATACCACCTGGCCCAGGCGGGCCGTGAGCTCTTCTGGACCCCTTGAGTCGGGGCCCGGCCCAGGCAAGCGGACGTGGCCTCACGAACGGTCCGGGGCCTTCGCCTCCAGCCGGCCGCTCGGGGGCGAGCGCGCCGTTGATCCGCTGTCCGGTCTCCGGATCCTGCGGCCAGATCGTCTTGCCTCGCGGCCCGGCGCGAGGCTTTGGTCCGTACAGAAGGCGAGGTGGGTACGTCCGTCAACTCCGAAGGCGCGGCTCGGCCGATGGCCGGCGGCGCGCTCATGGCGACGCCGCCTTGGCCGCGCCGGCCATTGCGTCACCGCGCAGGTTGCGGGCGCGGGCGTCGACCGCACCCTGCGCAATGATTGCGCTGTCGATGAGCCTCAGCTCCCCGGCGTTGAGCCAGCGCCCCTGCCGTGTTCTCGGCGGGCCCGCGCCGCCGGCGCCGGCAGCTGACCGTCACCTTCCTCACGCAGTCACTCCTTTGGAGCACTGAGGCCCGCGGGCGCAACCATGTGGAGACTGCCATGGACCACGGGTTCGCCGCAGTGGCGGCAGGTACGGAGAACGCTCAAGGCGTGGCCACAACTGTGGCGCAGTTCGGTGGCGGGCTCGTCAACCGCCCATTTGTCGCCCCATTCGCGCAGGGCAAGCATCACGGGAAGAAGCTCACGGCCCGCCTCGGTGAGGTGGTACTCGTAGCGCGGCGGGTGCTCGCTGTACTGCCGACGCTCGACAACGCCGGCGTTCTCCAGCTTGCGCAGCCGGTCGGCAAGGATGTCACGCGAGACGCCGATGTACGCGGCGATGCGGGCAAACCGGTGCACCCCGTAGCTGATCTCACGGACGGCCAGCAGGGTCCACCGCTCGCCAAGGATTTCCAGCGCGGCGGCAACCGAACAGGACCGGACGCCCAACGGCTCCTCCGCCATGTTGAGTCGTTCACCGTGGTCGTTCACGCCACACCTCCGCCGTAGTGGGTTGCCTTTTCCAACACAGTACCGCTATCGTCAGCCGTAACGCGAGCATATGCTCCTATTTAGACGTGACTCCCCGGTCGCGATCACTTTGAGCACACCGTAGCTAGGAGTCACACCATGACCGTCGTGAAGGTCGCCGCAGTCCAGATAAGCCCGGTGCTCTACAGCCGTGCAGGCACTGTCGAACGCGTCGTGAAGAAGATCCACGAGTTGGGGAAGCAGGGTGTCGAGTTCGCGGTCTTCCCGGAGACCATCGTCCCCTACTACCCCTACTTCGGCTTCGTGAAGCAGCCCTTTGCCACGGGCGAGGACCAGCTGCAGCTGCTGAACGAGTCGGTCACCGTGCCGTCCCCCGAGACGAATGAGATCGGGGAGGCCGCACGGCAGAACAACATGGTCGTCTCGATCGGCGTCAACGAGCGCGACGGCGGCACTATTTACAATGCGCAGCTGCTGTTCGACACCGACGGCACGCTGGTCCAGCACCGGCGCAAGATCACGCCGACCTACCACGAGAAGATGATCTGGGGTCAGGGCGACGGCTCGGGCCTGCGCGCCGTGGACACCGCCATCGGCCGCGTCGGCCAGCTCGCCTGCTATGAGCACTACCAGCCGCTGGCGCGCTACGCCCTGATCGCCGACGGGGAGCAGATCCACGCCTCAATGTTCCCCGGCGGCCTCGGCGGCCCGGACTTCTCCGACCAGATGTTCACCGCCGTCCGTCAGCACGCGTTGGAATCGGGGTGCTTCGTCGTCAACGCCACGGCCTGGCTCGATGACGAGCAGAAGGCGAAGCTCGCCGCGGACACCGGTACGCCCGCCCGATTCTTCTCCTTCGGCTACGGCTCCGCCATCGTCGACCCCGAGGGCCGCTTCATCGGCGAGCCGCTCACGTCCGGTGAGGGCGAAGTGATCGCCGACGTGGACTTCACCTTGAGCGACCGCCGCAAGCGCATGGTGGACGCCCGCGGCCACTACGCCCGCCCGGAGCTGCTCAGCCTGCAGATCGACCGCACGCCGGCGACCACCCTCCGTGAGCGCGGCGCATTCGCCCCGGTCCAGGCCCTCCGGGTGGACGAGGAGGGGTCCGCCGGCGACCGATGAGCTGCGTCCCCACCCGGCTCCCGGTCGTAGCCGGCTGGGGATTTTTCGATCCCCACAGCACCGTTGAGGAAACAAAATGATCAATACAGACGATCTGGTCAGCCGGAATGCCGCGTTCGCCGCCCGTGGCGCGCATGAGGGCCTGCACATCCTGGGCAGCGGCCAGCTGATGGTCATCGGGTGCGTCGACTCCCGTGTCGATCC
>NZ_JBSFJX010000421.1:0-3153 GCF_053598275.1 Streptomyces sp. NPDC001156
ACGCTCTCATGCCAGTCCAGGCCGAGTCGCGGCATGTCCAACGAAACCGTCGCCTCCTGGGTGTGGTGCGGATCCAGGTTGACCACCACCACAACGGCATCGGAACCGGAGCGCTTGCTGAACGCGATCACCGCGTCGTTGTCGGTGTGGTGGAAGTGCAGATTGCGCAATCTCCGCAAGGCACTGTGCTGCCGTCGGATGCGATTGAGGGAGGTGATGAGCGGGGTGATGGTGCGGCCCTCGCGCTCGGCCGCCTCCCAGTCCCTGGGCCGCAACTGGTACTTCTCCGAGTCCAGATACTCCTCACTGCCCTCGCGCAGCGGCACGTTCTCACACAGCTCGAACCCCGAGTACATCCCCCACGTCGGCGACAGCGTCGCCGCCAGCACCGCCCGCACCTCGAACGCCGGCCGCCCCCCGTGCTGCAGATACGCGTGCAGAATGTCCGGAGTGTTCACGAACAGGTTCGGCCGCATATACGCCGCCGCCTCACCCGACAACTCGCTCAGATACTCCGTCAGTTCCTGCTTCGTGTTCCGCCAGGTGAAATACGTGTACGACTGCTGGAAACCGGCCCTGGCCAGCGTGTGCATCATCGCCGGCCGCGTGAACGCCTCCGCCAGGAAGATCACATCCGGATCCGTGCCGTTGACCTCCCCGATCACCCGCTCCCAGAACACCACCGGCTTGGTATGCGGATTGTCCACCCGGAAGATCCGCACCCCCAGCCCCATCCAGAACCGCAGGACCCGCAGCGTCTCCGCCACCAGACCCTCAAGATCCCCATCGAAATACACCGGATAGATGTCCTGATACTTCTTCGGCGGGTTCTCCGCATACGCGATCGACCCGTCCACCCGCTGCCGGAACCACTCCGGATGCTTGCCCACCCACGGATGATCCGGCGAACACTGCAACGCGAAATCCAGCGCCACCTCAAGCCCCAACGACCCCGCCCGCTCAACGAACCACGCGAAGTCCTCCACCGTCCCCAACCCCGGATGCACCGCATCGTGCCCGCCCTCCGGCGACCCGATCGCCCACGGCACCCCCACATCCCCCGCACCCGCCGACAACGAGTTGTTCGGCCCCTTGCGAAACGTCGTGCCGATCGGATGCACCGGCGGCAGATACACCACGTCGAACCCCATGTCCGCGATCACCGGCAACCGCCGCGCCGCCGACCGGAACGTGCCGTGCGCACACTCCGCCGTCCCCTCCGACCGCGGGAAGAACTCGTACCACGACCCGAACAACGCCCGCTCCCGCTCCACCACCAACGGCAACGCCTCCGAGGACGTCACCAACTCCCGCAACGGAAACCGGCCCAACACCCCCTCCACCTCAGGCGTCAACGCCGCCGCCAGACGGGCGACCGGCGGCCGGGATTCGTCGCGCAACGCCCTTACGGCCGCCCGTACCGCCTCCCGCTGCGGCCCGTCCGGCACTCCGGCCGCGGCCCGCTCATACAGGTCGGCGCCCTCTTCCAGGACGAGTAAGGCATCGATGCGCAACGGGACCTTGATCCGTGCGTGGTGCCGCCAGGTGGCGACCGGATCGCCCCATCCCTCCACGGCGTAGGTCCAACGGCCCCCGCTCGCCATGGAGACGGTGGCGCCCCAGCGGTCGGTGCCGGGGGCGAGCTCACGCATCGGCGTCCAGGGACCGGGGCGCCCCTGCGGGTCCGTGAGCACGACATTGGCGGCGACGGCGTCGTGGCCCTCGCGGAAGACCGTCGCGGAGATCTCGAACTCCTCGCCCACCACCGCCTTCGCCGGACGGCGGCCACCGTCGACAGCGGGCCGGACGTCCACGATCGGGATGCGTCCGATCACGGGCCTGGTGCCCCCGGCGACAGGCGACGCACCGTCCCCGTGCACGGCCTGCGGTTCCATGGATGTCACCTCCTCCCCGGTCTCGGGCCTTGGTCGCCGCCGGGTCTTCGGTCCTCGTTCACCGCTGTGTACGGCGTCGCCTACGCGCTCGCCGACGATGTGGGCCGAGTGCCGCCCGCGGTTCGCTCGCGGGGCCGGTGGGTGTTCAGATACAACTCGGCGGCGTCGACGGCCTCGCGCGCACAGCGCTTGCCCATCAGCACGCACAGCGTGTAGCCCGTGTTCTCGAAGTTGCCCCGCACCGCCCGGTTTTCGGGGGACGCGAGCATCAGGCGCTCCCACGCCCGGTAGCGCTCGAGATGTCTGGCGACCTCGGCTCTGGCCGGCAGCAGCATGGCACCGGTCACCTCCCAACGTCTTCGCTGGAGCACGGATCCGGACGGTTCGCGGGTGGTTCGCGCGTCGCTGTCCGGACGGTGCGTGAAGGCCGCGCACGGAGTGGGGGTTGATCCGTTACGGCGATCGAGACTTTCACCCATGGTGCACGGCACATCACGTAGCGTCCTGTTCGGAATTCAACCACTGAGTCATGTGTGCACCCGTGTTTCGGGAATGTCTCGTGTTGCACGAATGGAGTAGTGCTCTCACCCTGGTACTGACTCAGGAGCGACGAACGCTCACGCTTCGTGTTCGGGGCTCGGCCCACCTGGGAGCGAGGAGAGGCGAGAGCTTCGCCGGTGAGGAGCCAACGAGAATGAACACCCCAGCACCCTGCTACTACCACCTCGACGTGGAGATCAGCCCCGAGCGAATCGGGCAGGTCCGGCGGATTCTGGCCGCCCATCTCCGGTACTGGAACCTGGAGACCCTCGTCGAGCCCGTCTGCCGCTGCTCGGACGCGCTGCTGCGCACGATCGACGCGCACGCGGTGGACAAGAACGCGACCATCGAGATGTGGTGGAACGGCCATCACCTCATCACCGCTGTCCAGGACAGCGAGCGGGACATCCGGCCGCACTACGCGCCGAGCGGCTGCCTCGCGCAGATCGCAGCGCTGAGCAACGGCTGGGGGTGCTGTGCCACCGACACCGGCGGCAAGATCATCTGGTTCTCGCAACGAGCCCGGACCGGTGACCACGCCCCGCTCGTCCCCCTGGGCCCCTCGCCGAGTCTGCGCGAGAGACGCCCGCTTCCGCGTGCGCTGCCCTTGACGGCGGACGCCGCCGCGCGGGAACGGGAGCATACGTCGGCCGGGCGGCGGGAGCCCGCCGTGGCCCCGGCCTGACGACCGGTCGCCGGTGTGTCCGCCGCGGCGGAC